>JBFJPA010000030.1:0-16270 GCA_041617355.1 Longimicrobiales bacterium | reverse complement strand
CGCGTGTCCGGCGATGCCGAGCAGCATCGTTCCATACGCGCGGACGTCAGCGCCGCGGCGCAGCACGCGCCGATCACAATCCAGCTCGACCGCGGCACGCAGGCGCAGCATCAGCCACCAGGCGACCGGATTCCACGGCGTAAGCGCCGCGAGGAACGCACCGGCCGCGAGGAGCAGCGGGTCCCGCGCCGCGATGTGCTCGCGTTCGTGCTGCAGCGCCAGCCGCCGGACCTCGCGCGGGCAATCCAGCAACCAGCGCGGCACCACGATCGAGGGGCGGACCAGGCCGAACACCGCTGGGCCCGAGCCCGGCGACACACGGACGTCCTCGCCGTCCAGCGAGTTCGAAGGCCAGCGCCGCGGCGCCCACCCGACGACGAAGAACCACACGAGCAACGCCGCCCACGCACCGACGGCTCCCGCAAGCCACATCGCAAATGCCGCCCGCTCGACCGATCGCGGCACACTCACGCGTTCCAGCAGCGATCGTGAAACGTCCGGCAGCACGACGTTCCCGACCGGCGCGCTCGCCGCCATAATCGCTGTCGTGGCCGGGGCCGGCGCAACCCGCACGACGAGCGGGACCAACAGACCAGCGGCAAGCGCCGCGAGCCATACGTAACGGACCGGACGCCCGTGCAGCGTCAGCGCCGCCTCCGCCGCGCGCGCCGCCACCGCCAGCAACACGCTCACCGCAAGCAGGTAGACCATCCACGCGATCATGAGGCGCCCCCGTCGTCTTCCCGCAGCTGCTCTTCCAGCAACTTGCGCATCCGCTCCAACTGCTCGGCCGGCAGGCGACGCGACGAGACCAGCTGCGCCAACAACGCATCCGCCGCGCCGTGGAACATCTTGTCCACGATGCGCACGATCGCATTGCCGCCGGCCTCGTCCGGATCGACCGTCGCGTAGTACCGGTACGCGCGTCCCTCGCTCTCGTGACGTACGTAGCCCTTCTCCTCCAACGTCTGCAGCACCGACAGCACGGAGGTGTAGGCCAGCTCGTCCTCGAGCTGCTCGCGGACTTCGGTGACCGTGCCCGACCCGAGTGCCCAGAGGATGCTCATCACGTCGAGCTCGCGGTCGGTGAAATAGCCTTCGCCCATGGTGGCCTCGTATCTACGGGAGTTCCCGTAGAAGGATGTGGCGAGGTCGGGGCCGTGTCAACGGGTTTTGCCGTAGATGGGACCAGCGGCGAGCCGACGTCGCTCCGGCCGGGGCCGCCCGTTAGCTTGCGGCGCGCCGCCGCGAGGAGCGACGAGTCAACTGTCCGAACGACTTACGGCGATGGACCGGCGATCCGCGGAGCGGGGGGTCGGGTGAGCCGGGCGCGCGCAAAGAGCGAGGAGCGAACATGAACCTGTGGGAGGCGATCGTCCTGGGCATCGTTCAGGGCGTGACGGAGTTTTTCCCCGTCTCGAGCTCCGGTCACCTGGTGATGACCGAGGAGCTGCTGGGACTGTCGATCCCGGGCGTTGCCTTCGACGTGTCGTTGCACGTCGCGACGCTGGTCTCGGTCATCATCGTGTATCGCGAACGCCTGTTGGGCTTCGTTCGCGGCGCGGCGGAGCGCCAGACGTGGAGTTACGTCGGCCGGATCGTTGTGGCGACGATTCCGGCGGCGATCGTGGGTGTGTTCTTCGAGGACTGGTTCGAGGCGCGTTTCGATGACCCGATCTTCGCGGGCACGATGCTGCTCGTTACTGGCGCCATCGTGTGGAGCAGCCGCTGGGCGCTGGGCACGGAGCGGGCACGGTTGCCGGAGCTGTTCCCGATGATCGTGGCGCTGGCGATCGCGTTGTTCATGGGCACGCTGGTTCCGTTCCTGGCGGTCCTGGTGGCTGCGGGGCTGATCATGGGAGTGGCCCGGCTGAGTGCGGGCGTGGCTACGGAACGGGAGCCGAGCTGGCCGACGGCGGCGGCGATGGGGGTGGCGCAGGCCCTCGCGATCCTCCCCGGTGTCTCCCGGTCGGGCAGCACCGTGATCACGGGGCTCTGGCGACGCCTCGATCCGGTGGCGGCGGCGGAGTTTTCGTTTCTGATGTCGATCCCGGCGATCCTGGGCGCAGCCGTGCTCAGCCTGCCCGAGCTGATGGAGACCGGGTCGACGGTCGGCGTGCCCCAGCTGGCGGGTGGGGCCATCGCGGCGGGCATTGCGGGCGTCCTCGCGATCCGGTTCTTTGTCGGGATGCTGCGCAGGCAACGGTTCCACGCGTTTGCGTGGTACTGCTGGCTGGCCGGCGGGCTGTTCCTGCTGACGCGCTGAGGGAGCCAAACCGATAATTCCGTGTAGGACACAAAGCCAGCTCGAGGCAGGCGAACGTTACGGGCTGCCAGCAAGGGTCCCCGCGTTTGCGGCTCCGGGTCGCCGAACCTCCGCCCGGGAGTGCGCCATGCTCAGGATCCTCGCCATTACCGCCCTCGCCGTCGGCACGACGGTCGCCACGGGCTGCGCCAAGAAGGGCGCCCGCCCGGCGAGCAGCGAGACCGTCACCGTCATCGTCGACAATCAGAACTTCTACGACGCGACCGTCTACCTGCGTTGGAACAGTGACCGTCGCCGGCTCGGCCAGGTCGGCGGTTTCAACAAGAAAGAGTTCGTGACGCGCTGGAACGGGCCGGAGCTGCAGGTCGAGGTGGATCTGCTGGCAGGCAACCGTCACCTCGGCGACCGGATCCCCGTGAGCCCCGGCGAGGTGGTTGAGGTGGAGTTGCCCCCGAACCTGGACCGTGTTCGGACGCGGATCGGCAGTTTCCCGACGTACAAGAACTGATCGACTGGTGCGCTCAGGGGCGCGTTCGTGCCCCGGAGCGCGCGATGCCGCCCGAGCGGGCGCCGCGACCATGACGGCGCCCGCATCCAATCAACGAGCCCACAGTGACATGATTCCACCACGCATAGCGTTGGCGTGCTTCGTTCTCGCGGCTTTCTCCGGCTGTGGCGGCGACCGAACGTCGCCGCCGAACATCATCTACATGCTGGCCGATGACCTGGGCTACGGCGAGTTGGGCGCGTACGGCCAGACGCACATCCGAACGCCGCATCTCGACCGAATGGCGGCGGAGGGCATGAAGTTCACGCAGCACTACGCGGGCAGCCCGGTCTGCGCGCCGTCGCGCGGCACGTTGCTGACCGGGTTCCACACGGGACATGCACAGGTTCGCGACAACTTCGAGCTGGGCGGCTGGACGGATGAGGAAGAGCGGGGCCAGATGCCGCTCGATCCGGGCACCTTCACGATCGCTCGCATGTTGAAGACCGTGGGATACACGACGGGCGCGATCGGCAAGTGGGGGTTGGGCGGGCCCGGCTCGACCGGCGAGCCGAACCTGCACGGCTTCGATTATTTCTTCGGTTACCTCGATCAGAAGCAGGCGCACAACTACTACCCCACGCACCTGTGGCGGAACGGCGAGCGCGTCGCGCTCGACAACGCGTACTTCTCCCCCCACCAGAAGCTGGCCGGCGACGCGCACGACCCGGCGGCGTACGAGATGTACGCGGGCGCCGAGTACTCGTTGGACGTCATGGCCGACGACGCGCTGCGCTTCATCCGCGAGCACGCCGGCGAGCGGTTCTTTCTGTATCTGCCGTACACGGTTCCGCACTTGGCGCTGCAGGTACCCGACTCGTCCCTGGCCGAGTACGAGGGGCAGTTCGACGAAGTGCCGTATACGGGCGACCGCAGCTATCTGCCCCACCCGAAACCGAAGGCGGCGTACGCGGCGATGATCACGCGCATGGATGCGCACATCGGCCGGATCATGGCGCTGCTCGTGGAGCTCCGGCTGGACAAGCAGACGCTCGTCATGTTCTCGAGTGATAACGGGACGACCTACTCCGCGCCGGTCGATGCGACGTACTTCAACAGTACGTCCGGCCTGCGCGGACTGAAGGGATCGGTCTACGAGGGCGGCATTCGCGTGCCGATGATCGCGCGCTGGCCCGGCGTGATCCGGCCGGGCACGTCCACCGATCACGTCTCCGCGTTCTGGGACCTGATGCCGACGCTCGCCGAGCTGACCGGTGCCACCGTGCCCGACACGATCGACGGCATCTCATTCCTGCCCGCGCTGCTCGGCCGGGACGGGCAGGTCGAGCACGACCACCTGTACTGGGAGTACCACGGTCTCTGGAACGGCGCGCAGGCCGTGCGCATGGGGAACTGGAAGGGCGTCCGCCTGGGCGGCCACGACCGTGCGGACGCGCCCATCGAGTTGTACGATCTCGCGGCGGATCCGTCCGAGACCGCGGATGTCGCCGCAGCCCATCCTGACGTCGTGCGCCGAATCCGCGCCATCATGCAGAGCCGAACCGAGTCACCGATCGAACGCTGGAACTTCGCACGCCGCTGACCTTCGCCAGAAAGGAAATCCATGCGTACACCCGCCTGGCTCCTGCTCGCGGCCGTCCTTTCGTACGGCACGGCCTGCGGCCCTCGTGATGCGCCGGGTATCGAGACCATCACAGAGGTTACGCTCGCCGCGGATCTGCACGCACTGGCGCACGATTCGATGCAGGGACGCCTGGTCGGCACACCCGCGATCTCGCAGGCAGCCGAGTGGATCGCCGAGCGATTCGCCGCTCTCGGCCTCGTGCCCGCCGGCGAGGATGGCTCGTGGTTCCAACGCGTGGATCTGACCTGGTTCAGTCCCGGCAGAGGCCTCGCGTGACTGGCGCAAGGTTTCGAGTGCGCAGGAGCGCGGCGCCGTGGCGGTGCTGTTCGTACGCGATGTGCACGTGCGCGACGACATCGACGATTGGGCCGCCTACCACCGCGCATCGTGGCCGGAGCAGCCTCGCCGCATCGAACGGTACGTCCTCGCGAGCTGGGCGGAGCAGGTACGCGTACCGGTCGCCCAGATCTCGGCCGCGCTCGCGGAGCGGCTGGTGGCGGGCTCCGGCCGCTCGCTGGCCGATCTGGCGGCCGCCGCCGAGGCCGCGCACGGTGGACACGGCGTCGTGGCGTTGCCCGGCACGCGGGTCGAGCTCAACACGTCGGTGCAACGGAACATCACGCCCGCACGCAACATTCTCGCGCTCGTCGAGGGCGCCGATCCGGTCGTCGCCGAAGAGGTCGTCATCATCGGCGCGCACCACGATCACAATGGCACGGAGGGTCCGGAGATCTTCAACGGCGCCGACGATGACGGGTCCGGCACGGTCGGTGTGTTGGCCATAGCTCGTGCCTATGTCGAGGCGCTGCGCGATGGCAAGCGGCCGCGACGTTCGGTGCTGCTCGCAGTATGGGATGCCGAAGAGCGTGGACTGCTTGGCGCGTGGCATTATACGACGAGCCCGCGGTTCCCCCTCGAGCGCACAGTCGCGAACCTGAACATGGACATGATCGGCCGCAACGAGGAGGTTCCGCCCGAGGGCGGCGGCCGGTTCACCGGCCTCGCGCCACAGGTAGCCGACTCCAATGCGAATGCCATCAACATCCTGGGCTACAGCCGCACACCCGATCTGGCCGCGACGATCACGGCGGCAAACGAGAAGAGCGCGCTCACCCTGCGCTTCCGCTACGACAACAATGAGTCCAACCTGCTACGGCGCAGCGACCACTGGCCGTTCCTCCAGAGCGGTGTGCCTGCGGTCTGGTTTCACACCGGCCTGCACCCGGACTATCATACGCCGCTCGATGATGCGGACCGCATCAATTACGAGAAGATGAAGCGAATCCTACAGCTCGTGCATCGCACGAGCTGGGAGCTGGCGAATGCCGATGTTCGCCCGACACTCGAGGACATGAAATCGAGGCCGGCATCATGAGTTATCGATTCGTTCGGTGCACGATCCGCCGCGGTGCAACGATGCCGCTCCTGCTGGCCGCGTTCGTGTTCGGGCCACTGTCCGCGCAGGACGAGTTGTACATCGTCGGAGCGAACGTGCTGGATGGTGTGTCGCCGACACCCATCCCGATGGCGACCGTGCACCTGCGCGACGGGCGGATCGTCTCGGTGCAGCCGGGCGGGTCCGTGCCCGCCGGCGCGCGGGTCATCGAGGCGCGCGGCCGGTACCTGTTGCCCGGTCTGATGGACGCGCACAGTCACCTCGTCACGCTGGACGCATACCGCCGTGCGCTGGAGTCCGGCGTCACCACGGTGCGGACCGCGGGCGTGGGCGGGTTTACGGACGTGGCCATGGCCGAGATGGTCCGGCAGCGTCGGTTGCCGGGACCGGATGTGATCGCGACGGGCGTCTATGTCACACCCGACCTCGGCGACGCGGTGCTCGCCGATCCACGACTGTACGATCTGGCCGCCGTCCAGTCTGCCACCGACCTCGCGGGCCTCGTCAACGTCAACATCGACCGCGGCGCACGCTGGATCAAGACGCGAGCCACCGAGCGGGCCGGCTTGCCCACGACGGACCCGCGCGAACAGGTCTACAGTGTCGATCAGTTGCGAACGGTCGTCGAGACCGCCGCGGCTCGTGGCGTCACCGTGATGGCGCACGCGCACGGCAACGGCGGCGTGCGTGCCGCCGTCGAGGCCGGCGTGCGAAGCATCGAGCACGGCACGTACGCGTCGGAGGAGACGCTGCAGCTCATGAAGGCGCGTGGCACGTGGCTGGTGCCGACGTTGAGCTCGGTCACGTCGTTCGGACAGGCCGGCGACTACGCGGATCCCCGCCTCTTCCTGCGCGGCCTGCACATGGCGCCTCGCCGCCAGGAGATGGTGGCGCGCGCAATCGAGCTGGGCATTCCCATCGTGACCGGCGTCGACACCTCCTACGAGCCGGACAGCTACGCGCGCGTCTCGCGCGAGATCGGCTTCCTCGTCGAGCTGGGCATGTCGAACCACGACGCCATCCGCGCGGCGACCAGCCGCGCCGCGGAGCTGTTCGGCATTGCCGACCGGACGGGTCACATCATGCCCGGCCTCGAGGCCGACCTCATCCTCGTCGACCGCAACCCGCTCGAAGACATCCGCTCGATCCAGGACGTGCTGCTGGTCATCAGCAACGGATTCGTCGTGGTGGATCGATTGGGCCGAATCGATCGGGTGCCGGGAAGGTAGATTTCCCGACGTCCGATCCGCTGGCTCTCGGGGAAAGGGGCGGTCGTTCAAGAAGCAGTGCCGGATGTGCCGACACTGATTCGTGCACAGCCCACGCCCGTCGTGTCCGGAGGTGATTGTGGACGCCCTGCTTCCTGCCTTCTTCGCCCTGTGGATCGCCAGTCCGCCTGCCCTGTTCGGACTCTGGCACCTGCGCCGGCGCCGCGCGCGAGGCCGCAACGACCACGGCGTGTGTGCCGACTGTGAGGCGTCCTTCGCGATGTCGGCTCGCGATCGCTACCTGATCCAGGGCCGCTTCGTATGCGCCACCTGTGCTCGACGGGCGCGGCGCCGGTTGGCCAGGCAGGTTTGGCTGCTCGCCGGGGCGGCCGTGATCGGGAGCGGCTTCGCTCTCGCGAGCCCCGAGCCGTGGATGGCGATCCTCACTGCCGGCGGAACCCTGTTGGGCGCGACCGCTGCGTTCCACGTCATGAAGCTCGCGAACCGGCGGGCCCGGGCCCGCATCGCCGCTGGAACGCTGCACCTGCCGTAGCTTCGGAATGGCCAACGCCTCCGAGCAAGACCATTGCGACGTCCGGCCGCGTATGACACCCTTCAAGACATCGAAAGACAATTCCGACAGGGTTGATCCGGCCGATTCGGTAGCGGCGACCGCCCTCGCGGTCGTGTGAGGTCGTTCTGCGTACCGCGCAGCGCTCCGTTCCACCACAACTGGAGGAGGGCGAAGTGGCCATCAATTCCCAGAAGGTAGTCGTCGGCGGGCTCGGGGCAGGGGTCGTTCTCGGCGTTCTCGACTTCGTCGTAAACGGCGTGATCATGGCAGATCAGAACCGGGCCGCGATGACGGCGCTCAACCCGTCGCTCGCCGAAACCATGGAGAGCGGCGGGACCGCGGTCGCATTCATCATCCTGGACCTTCTGTTCGGCGTTCTGCTGGTCTGGACGTACGCGGCGATCCGGCCGCGCTTCGGGCCGGGGCCAAAAACGGCGGCCCTCGCGGGTTTCCAGGTGTGGCTCGTCGCGCTCCTGCTGTACGTCGGCATGGCGTCGATGGGGATGTGGAGCTGGGGTTACCTGGCGACGGGCGCCGTGGCCTTTCTCGTGATCATGATCGTGTCGGCGCTCGTCGGCGGGATGTTGTACAAGGAGGAGTAGGCATCACTCCTTGGGCGGCAGCGAGCGCGCGTACCTCACCGCGCGCTCGACCCACGCCTTCAGCTGCGCCTCCGTCTTCGTGCCGCCCGGCCCGACGTAGACCATGCTCTTCATGGGCCGGCCGGTGAAGTCCATGGCGCGGACGTGTTTCTCGTCGAGGGCGGCCGCAGCGTCTTCGTCCCCGAGCCGAAGCATCAGGTCGTCCTGCAGAATGCCGCACGCCATGTGGTCGTCCACCATGAAGGCGAGGCCACCGAACATCTTCCGCTCGGTGATGCCCCGCCTTCGTGCGAGCAGCGCGCGAACACGCCCGGCCAGTGTTTCGTTGAACGCCATCGCGAGCTCCGACGTTGTGCCGCGTCATCGCGGCGCGCGCGGGACCGTCACGCGCGCGCCGCTCGATTCCGCCTACTGCTGTGCTGCGACCGGCCGGCCCTTGCCCAGGTTGCCGTGGTGCAGAAACGCGTTGAAGAGCAGTGCGTAGCTGCCGAGCGTCTGGCTGCGCCAGTACGGATTGAACGCGAACAGCACGATGTGGCCATCGCCGAGCGGTGCATCGACGAGTGCCGGTGCGCCGGCCAGCTCGCGGCCGTTGTCGAGGCCACCGGAGATCAGGAGCTTGGTCACGTCCGGTGTGAAGCGCAGGACGGTGCGCGCACGGCTGGGCGGGCCGCCAAAGCCGAAGCCGAATCCGCCGCCGGCCTGCTCGCCGCCTTCCTCGCGCTGCCGCTGGCGGAACGCCTCGACGTTCTCGCGGCCTGGATCGCGGGCACGGCCCTGAACGACATCCTGTTCGGCGATGCCGCCCCGGCCGGAACGGCGGGCCGTCGTGCTGCCCTCGGCCTGTGCGCGCGGCGGCGTACGGACCGCGCCGGGTGAGCCCGCCACGGCGAAGACCGGGCCACGGTTGAAGTAGACGCCCAGCTCATCGCCATAGCCGTAGGCGAGCGGGCTGTTCTTGTCCGCCACCGTGGCGCGGTAGACGCCGCCCGGCGCCCACAGCTCCGGCGTCTCCTGGATCGACACGCCTTGCGCAAGGCCGAAGTGCGTGGGCAGCGCCGCGCTGTTCGTGAGCGTGATCAACGTGCCGCCGGCCTCGACGAAGTTCTTCAGGTTCAGCACACCCTGCAGCTCGAGTCCGCCACGCATGTCGTCCGTGGACGTAACGGCGCCGATGTTCGGCGTGATATCCGTTTTCTTCCACGGCAACGGCGAACTGGCTTGCAGGCCGTTCAGGATCTGCATCGGATCGTTCACCGACGGCCCGAAGACGATGACGTCGTACTTGTCACGCAGCCGCGCGTCATCGCGCACGGCATGGACGGAGATGTAGTCGTACGGAACGCCGTATTCATCGAGTCCGAGTCGCAGCCAGCCCTCGGTCTGGGTCGTGAGCCAGGTGTGCATGATGGCGATGCGAGGCGCGGCCACCGCGTGTGTGGCGACCTCGGGGACGTTGCGCACGCCGACAGCCGTGAAGCCGTGCTCCTTCCCGGCAGCGTCGAGCAGCTCGGCGAGGTTGGCCGGGTTGCCGGCCGTGGGCACGATGAACGAGCCGGCGCCGAACGAGCGGCCTGCCGCCTCGAAGCCGGCTTCGGCCGCATCGATGCGCAGGTTCCGCTGCGCATAGCGGAACGTGGTCAGCCGGTTGTCGGCGTTGTAGCGGATGAGGAACGCCACGGCACCTTGCGCGTTTTCGACGCCGCCCGGCGCGGCGACGGCGCCTTGCACGAGCGACATCGGCGCGTCCAGGATCGTCACATCCTCGACCCGCTCGGTGCGTACGTTGAAGAGCGGACCGAGCGTCCAGCCCGTGTCATCGTACGGGCGCGGGTCGTTCGGGTTGTAGTACTGGATGTCGAGCAGGATGTCGGCCGTGCGCGAGTACGGCTGGTCCATGCGTACGACGTAGCTGCCGCTGCCGAACTGCTTGCCGCCGACCGTCGCTGCCGCGGACGTACGGTGGACCTCGATACCGTGCCGCTGCAACAGAGAGAGCAGCCTCGCCTGCTGGCCGGGCCGCGGATCGTCGGCCGGAATGACGTACGCGGCCGGGCCTTCCGCCCTCGCCTTGGCGACCGAACGCTGGCCCTTCAGGTAGAAGTTGCGCAGGTACTCCGCACGGTTGTCGGCGACCTCGCGCAACGCGACCAGCAGCGCGCTCTGCTGCAGGTTCACGTTGTTGCGGATCGACCAGACCACCTGCGGCAGCGGCGTGCTCGGCCGGTGCCACTGCCGGTCCGTGTTCGACTGCACGATGTAGTCGGCCGCGCTGCGCGACGCCTGCGTCTCGTAGAAGCGGCCGATCGAGTTCCGCATGTTCGCGACCCAGAACATGTAGTTCGGCGCCCAGCCGTCGTAGAAGTCGTACGTGTAGATGCCCGGCACGCCCATCGCCGTCAGATCCTGCACTTCCTTGTAGGCCAGCCGGCTCCACTCGTTGACCAGGACCGGGTCGATGTTCGGGTTGTACGGGCCCCGCCCTGTCGACGTGTACAGGTATGTCGCTGACTCGTGGAGATCGTGGAAGATGGTCGGGTTGTACTCCAGGAACGTCTTCGTGACGTTCTGCATGAGCGCGAGGGAAAGCCCCATGCCATCGCGGTTGTTGTCATGGGCGACGTACTTGCCCCAGTAGAGCAGGCGATTGGGCACGTTCACATTGGGGTTCTTGCGCGGCGCCATGTGCAGGTCCACCTGCTTCGCGCGCCCGTCCACCTCGATCACCGGCGTCGCCATGAAGATGACGTTGTCGCGGATGGCCCGGATGTGCTCCGATTCGCCCGTCGCCAGACGGTAGACCAGCTCCATCAGCATCTCGGGCGAGCCGGTTTCCGGCGAGTGGATGGCGCCCGTCGCCCAGTAGATCGGCCTGGCGTCCGCGATGATGCGGTCCGCCTCCGCGCGCGGTGTGCGCCTCGGATCCGCGAGCCGGCCAAGCATCGCCTTGTAGTCATCCAGGCGCGCGATGGTCTGCTCGTTCGAGACGACGACGAGGATCATCTCGCGGCCCTCTTCGGTCCGCCCGATCGAGAACACCTTCACGCGGTCGGACGCCTCGTCCACGGCCCGCATGTACCGGTAGATCTCTTCCGGGTAGCTGAGCACATTGCGGGCGCCGGCGATGTGGCCGAGCACATCGAGAGGCGTCGGTACATCACTCTCGGGCAGGTGGTCCACGAGCGGCGTCAGGAAGAACGGCTCGGTCGTGAACTCGCGGATCTTCGCGGTATACGCCTGATCGACGGCCTGCTGCGCGGACGCGGTCGCCGGGACGAGGAAGATGAGCGCTGCGAGCACACGACGCAGCGGGCGGTTGGCGAACATGAGGATCCTCGCTGAAGGAGAGAAGGCTCGAAGGATAGGCGGCCGGGCCGAAATGGGGCAAGGTTGGACGTGCGGGACGGAGCGCAGCTCTCGAACGCAGGTGAATGGCGGCTGTGTCGGCGGAGTGAATCCCGTTGTCACGCCGGCCGTCTTGCACCCCGTGGCCCGGGCCGAGCATCTTGGTCGCTTCGCAGAGCCCGAGCCGTCACGAAGCGACTCCGTTCGGGGCCTGAACGTAGAAACGGTAACCGTCGGGGACCATGGACGCGGACGCCGCACCGAGCGATCGTGCAACACCGCCCGTCCGGACCTGGTCGGCACGGTTCATCCGGCAGCTACGCAGAGAAAACCCGTTCGCCGGAGACTGCCGGCCGACTCGGGTTCCGATGTTCGCGTTCGGACGACCAGCCCTGCCGTTTCCGCATCTGTGGAACTACCGCGAGCCCATCCGCATCCTGGATACCTTCTTCTGGGCTGCCGAGCGCGAGACGGGATCCGGAAAGCACAACCGTTATCTCGACGTGCTCGGCCTGCCACACGTTCTCGTAACGCGTGAGCCCGCGATCATCCGGGCCGTACTTTCCGCGACTGGCGACAAGCCCGGTCAGTTCGATCGGGATACGGCGCCGACGGCGGGAATCGCCCGTGCGACGGGCGAAGACTCATTGCTGTACGCAAACGGTCCGCTGTGGCGCAGGCAAAAACAGCTGGCCGCACCGTCGTTCAGTCGCTCGAACCTGTTTCAGCCGGAGAAGTTTCACGAGTTCGAGCAAACCTTCCGCAAGACGGTCGCCAAACGACTGGAGTTGCTGCGGACCCGCCAGCAGGCCACCGGCCAACGGATCACCCGCATCGAGCTCGAACCCGAGATCACGGTCGTGATGCTCGAGATGCTGGTGAACAACTTCTTCGGTGGACAGGTGTCCTACGACGAGCTCCGCGATCGATTCGTTCCTTCGCTGTTGCTTTGTATCGAACACATGATCCGGGATACGGTGGCCCGCCGTCTCCGGGCACCGTTCGACATCGCGACCGGACGAAGGGGATCCCTGAAACGAGCGCAGGCCGACTTCGAAACGCTGACGGATATCGCCCTGGCCGGGCGCGCGGACGGGCTGGGACTCTGGGCCGAGTTCAAGTCCGATGCGACCGATGACATGCTGCGCAGCAACATCCGCGTGTTCCTGGCGGGCGCGCTGGAGGCTACGACGTCCTTCGCGAGCTGGGCGCTGTCGCACCTGTCACGCGCGCCACACATTCAGGATCGTGTCTACGAGGAAGTGAAAACCATCGATGTGTACGACCCGGAGAACCTCGAACAGGCGGTGACGCTCAATCGGGTGCTGGAAGAAACCCTGCGCCTCACACCTTCACTGTACTTCCTTCCCCGCTGGACGACGGTCGACACGTGGATCGAGACCTCCGACGGTCGGAAGCTGTTCATTCCGCAGGCTACGCACGTCGTGCTGGATGTGTGGCACGCGAACCGTTGCGAGGACTTTTGGGGCGAGTCGCTGACCGGGTACCCGGCGGAAGCGTTCGCGCCCGATCGGTGGGAGGTCCTCGCCAATCAAGGCCGTTCGGCAAAGGACATCCTCCACTTCGGGTTCGGATACGGGCCGCGGGTCTGTCCCGGAAAGTTCCTCGGTCTTCTGGAGGTCGGCCTCGTGGTGGGCGCATTCGTGAAGCTGTTCCGGTTCACGGCGGCGAACGCCACGGCGCAGCCCAGAGCCGGCGTGTCCACGAAGCCCGCCGATGGGAGCCTGGTCGACCTGGAGCTGAGATAGGGTCTTCCCACCGTATCGAGACCGTAGCCCATCGAACGCCCGAGGCGATGGTCGCTGCGCGTGAAGCGCACCCATGATTCCCCGAGAAACTGGCGCTCGACGTTGCCACGGCGGCACCTTGCGTGGGTGGGCACGCAGCTTTGGTGATCCTGGGTACGGGCAAAACGAGTATGCCTTTTCTCCTTCGCGCGGCAACGATTGCCGGCGGGTTCTTCGGCATCTTCGGAACCGGCGTCGGGCTCTGGGTCCTGTTTCGCGTTCTGGTCAGCGACGGTCCGTTCCAGTTCGACGGCGACGCCGTGCCGAAGAGAGATTTCCTGACGATCGCGTTGCCTTTCCTCATCGTCTACATCTCGGCCTGCCTCACCGCGGGCGCCGCGGCCTGGGCCCTCTGGAAGGGGAAGGCACGATCCCGGCCCCTTCTCGCGATGCTGCTCGCCGAGTTCGTCCTGGGCGATGCGGCCATGCTCGTCTTCATGGACCGTACGCTCGACGTCACCACCGGCGAGCTGGTGTCCTCTGCCCTCGTCTTTGCCGTGCTCGTTGCCCTTGGTCTCTGGTATCTGTTTCGCAAACAATCGGTCGTTCAGTACTACGAAACGCTGCGTTCAAGGCCGGCGTGACAGAGCGGCAATCCGGGGCGGGTGACGTCGATGAGGCCAACCGCGTGAGTGCGTCGCAAGCGTCCCGCTCGCCGCCAGGGCGTGGCACGACGACCAGCAACGGCATGGGTTACCAATGAGCGTCCTTGCCATCATCGGTACCGGTCTCGCCTTCGCCGTCGGCGCGGCTCATTCCTATCTCGGCGAGCGCTACATCCTCCGCCGGTTGTTTCGACGACCGGATCTGCCTCACCTGTTCGGCAGCGACGACTTCACGAAACGCACGCTGCGATTTGCGTGGCACCTGACCACCATCGCCTGGTGGGGTTTCGGTGTTCTCCTGCTGGTCGTTCGCGGCCGCGATTCCGCGCGCGCGGTGGGAGCGGTGATCGCGGCAACCTTCGCCGTTACGGCACTCGTGGCGCTCGTCGGATCCCGTGGGCGCCACCTCTCGTGGCCCGTATTTCTCGCAATCGCCGTCGCAGCCTGGATCTCGACGCAATGACGCACCCACGGTGCAGTCCGGCCCCCGCAAACAACCCGCCGGCAGCGACCCGACAATCCGCCACCTTGCGACGTGAGCCGAGAACGCGGCATCGTGGCGCGGCAGGCCCAATCGCGTTTGCCGAACGTCGCATCCATGACCAGTGATCGCATTGTCCAGCTCCTCGATGATCCTCGCGGACTCGAGGCGCTCTACAGGCAGGATCCGGAGACCTTTCGTGCGGCACTCCGGGAAGCCGCACGCGCCCATCCGGATGCCGTCGCTCTGCAGGTCTGGCGTGCCCGACTCGAATACGACGAGCCGAGCGCGCTGGCGCAGCCGGCCCGGTGGGCCTACGCCGCCGCCATCGCACTCACGTGCGGTGCGCTCTTCCGTCTTCCCGCGATCTGGCTGGGAGAAGAGTGGTATTACCCGCGGCTCGCTCCATGGTGGGTGCTGCTCGGCCTGAGCGCCTACTTCTGGTTCGAGCGGCGGGATCGCCGTCGACTGATCGGTGGCCTCGCGCTGACGCTCGCCATCGTCGTCTACGTCAGTCTGCTCCCCGGATATACGGACTCCGTCGTGATGGCCCTGATCCACCTGCCCATTCTGGGCTGGGCCTTCCTCGGCCTCATGTTCACGGGGGAGGAGTGGTCGGACACCGACGCGCGCATCCGCTTCGTCCGCTACAACGGCGAACTGGTCGTGCTCGCGAGCGTGGTGGCGCTCGGCGCAATGGTATTCAGTGGGCTGACGGTCGCTCTGTTCGAGATGATTGCCGAGAACAGCGCGGATCGGTACGCCGAAAACGTCGGCCCCTTCCTCGTCGCCGCCGTGCCCATCGTCGGGACCTACCTCTATGACCGCGTGTTCGGCCGGCGCACGGGGATCACCGCCGTGCTCGCGCGCATCTTCGCTCCGCTCTTCCTGGTCATGGTGGTCGTCTATCTGAGCAGCGCGTTCCTCGGCGGACAGAATCCGTTCTTCGATCGGTCCTTCCTCATCACCTTCAACGGTCTGTTACTCGTGGTGCTGGCCATCACCGGGTTCTCGATCGTCGAACGGGGTGAGCGTGCCGTCGGCGTGAGCGACTACATCAACCTCGCCCTGCTCGCCGTCACACTCCTGATCGACGCCATCGCGCTGTCCGCCATCCTGTTCCGGCTCGTCTCGTTCGGATCGACGCCCAACCGCATCGTCGTGCTCGGTGCGAACCTGGTCATCATGGCCCACCTCGCCTGGATGGGATGGGCCTATCTCGGATTGATTCGACGACGCGCGGGAGTTTCGGAGCTGCGCCGCGTCGCGGCGAAATACCTCCCGGTCTACGTGCTCTGGGCCGCCCTCGTGACGTTCCTGCTGCCGCTCATTTTCCGCTTCGCCTGAGACCGCAACGGACGGCGCGTCGACCCACGACCTCACACGTCCGGTGCCGTGTGCACCGAGCCGTCCGGGCCGAATCGTTCGGCGTAATGCGAGAACAACGTGTCATGTCGCGCCTTCGCGAACGGCACGCGCGTGCGGCCATCCAATCTCGCTTCCAGTGACGCGAAGCAGATCTCCCAGCCCGCGGCATCGCGCGCACCGCGACCCTTGTCATCGAACGTATGCGTGAATGTGAGCAACGTGCCGCCCGGCCGAGGATCCAGCTCCCAGCGCAGGACATCGACGTCCCACTGGTATTCGAGAAGACGCGGCGGCTCGTAGACCAGCATCGTGCCCGTCATCGCCTCCCCGTGCTCGTCCGAATCGGCAGGGACCTGACCCGGTTTCGGTGGAAAGACGAAGCGCAGCGCAGCGCCAGCCTCGCGGGCGCCCACAATCCTCGCCGGAAACCACGTGACGAGATCCTCGTCCTCCGTCAACGCTCGCCACACCCGTTCCGGCGGGTG
>JBFJPA010000029.1:0-16538 GCA_041617355.1 Longimicrobiales bacterium | reverse complement strand
GCGTACGGCGGCCGTGTACACGGTCTCGGGGCGGCGCGTGACCGATCTGCTGCGGCGCGAGGGTGATGCACGAATCGAGTGGGACCTGCGCAACGATGACGGCGCGACGATCGTGCCCGGGATCTATCTCGTCATCTTCGATATCGACGGTGTCGTACGGCGTGAGAAGCTGGTCGTTCTGTCGCCGGGCGAGCCGCCGGACGAATCGCCGCCTCGCTTCCTCGAATCAGCGCAGCGCCGCCTTCAGTAGCTTCGCGAACGGACGCGGCTCGGTTCGGCGGAGCTGCACGTCGGGCGTTTCGTGCCATGCCGCGAACGCCTGGATCGCCCGCGCGATGTCACGCACAAGCGCTGCGGACGGGGCGACACCGTCCTCGAGGAACAGGGCGCGCACCTCCATTCGACCGTGGGCGCGGTGCGCCTTCGCATCCAGCCGGCCGACCAAACGGCCTCGCCGCAGGATCGGCAGCACGAAATAGCCCCAGCGTCGTTTCGCCGACGGCGTATAACACTCGAGCACGTAATCGAAGTCGAAGCCGTCGCGGGCCCGGCGTCGATCCCAGACGATGGGGTCGAAGGGCGAAAGCAGCGTCGTTCGGGTCGCGCGCAACGCGCCCGCGGCTGCCCTGTCCGCGAGATCCGCGTGGTCGGGATGGATCCACGCGGCTTCGGACCAGCCGTCGACCGTGGCGGGCAGCAGACGGCCCTCACGACCGAGGTCATGCACCAGCTTCGCCGTTTCCCGTTTCGGCATCCGGAAATAGTCGGCTACCCATGCGGCCGTCGTAATGCCCAGGGCCTTGATCGCGCGGAGCGCGAGCGCGCGCTGTGTCTGGGCGAGCGGCGGCAACATGGCGTCATCCCAATCGGGCCGGATCCGCTCGCGCAGGTCGTAGACGCGCTGGAAGTTCTCGCGACGCGCGACCATCAGCTCGCCCGCGGAGAACAGCATCTCGAGCGCACGCTTCTCCGGCTTCCAGCCCCACCACGCGCCCTTACGGCCATCGGACCGCTCGAAGTCCGCGGAGCGGAGCGGCCCTTCCTCACGAATGCGCGCGTGCACGGCGTCGACGAGGTCCTTGTGGGCCTCGACCCAATCGTGCGAGTACTTCCAACCGAGCCCGCCCGGGTCGATCATGCCTTGCCGGAAGTGCGGGTAGTCTTCAGCGGGAAGCAGACACGCCTCGTGCGCCCAGTACTCGAACAGCGCGCGTTCCTCGAGCAACTCGTCCAACCATTCGCTCTTGTACGCGCCCAAACGGCTCCACAACACGAGGTACGGGCTGCGCGCGACGACGTGGATGGTATCGATCTGCAGCGCGGCCATGCGCCGGATCGCCTCGAGCACATCGGCTTTGCCGGCACGTGTTCGGCTCGCCGGCTCGAGACCCTGCGCGTGCAGAACGAGCGCGCGCGCCGAGGCCTGCGAAAGGTGCGGCACCACGGCTGGACTCAGGTTCCGGTGCGCACGGGCACGGGGCCCAGCACGTCTTCGACCGAGAGCACGCGCACCTCGCCGAGCCCGAGCTCGCGGATGCCGGCCTCCACGCGTGCACGATCTCCGACTACGACGATCGCCACGTCATCCGAACGCACGTACTTGCGGGCCGCGCCGACTGCGGCAGCGGCGCTGACGCCCAGCACGTCGCCGACGTAGCGGTCGAAGGTATCGTCGGGCAGCTCGTATTCGACCAGTTCGCCGACGCGCGCAGCCACAGCGGCCACGGACTGGAAGCCGGCAGGATAACGCATCGCGAGGAAGTTGCGTGCGCGAGACAGCTCGTCTTCCGGGATCGGAGCGCGAATGGCTTCGAGTTCGCGCATGAACTCCCTCAGGGCCGGTGCCGTCGCGTCGGTCTGCACGGCCGCGCCCGCCCGGAACGGGCCCGGGAACAACCGGTAGTCGAAGTCCGAGCTGGCGCCGTACGTGTAGCCCTTCTCTTCCCGCAGGTTCTGGTTGAGCCGCGACGTGAACGAACCGCCCAGCACGGTGTTCAGCACTTCCAGCACCGCGTAGTCCGGCGTGGCGCGCGGCACGGCAACGGACCCGACCGCGATGACGGACTGCGCCGCACCGGGTTTGTCGACCAGGTAGACCGTGCGAGCGGATCGCACCGGAGCCGCCGGCAGCGAGACCGTCGGCACGTCCGCCCGCTCCCAACGTCCGAACGCGGATTGTACGGCGATGAGCGCGGACTCGGTATCGATCGCACCGACGACGACGACCGTCGCATTGTTCGGCCGGTAGAGACGCCGGTGGAACGCGCGTACGGATTCGGCGTCGATTGCGGAGAGCGTCTGCTCCGTGCCGAGGCTGCTGCGCCCGTATGCGTGAGCGCTGCCGAACAGAACCTGCTCGAACAACACGCTGGCGATCGCATTGGGCTCGTCGTGACTTCGGATCAATGCCGTGATGCGCTCGGCGCGTTTGCGCTCGAGCTCGGCCGCGGCGAAGTCCGGCCGCTGAATGACGTCGGCCGCCAGACCGAGCGCGCCGTCGAGACGACCGACCGGGACGCGGAGCGATATCTGCGCCGTGTGCAGATCGGCGTCGCTCGAAAAGCGGGCGCCGAGGGACTCGAACGCATCGGCGATCTCGAGTGCGGATCGGCCTGCCGCACCTTCATCGAGCAGATCCGCGACCAGCGAGGCGAGGCCGAGTCGGGCGTCGTCCTCGTACACGCTGCCGGCTCCGATCAGCACATTGACCTGGACCAGCGGCACGTTGTGCTTCTCGACGACGACGAGGCGCAATCCGTTCGGTAGCGTCACGCGCTTCGGCGCGGGAAAGTCGAGCTCGGGAACGGGTCCGAGCGGCGGCCGGCTGCGTACGGGCTCCTGTGCGACGGCCGGCCCGACCGCGGCCAGGACCAGCGTCAGCGCGGACAGCGGATGCCCGCGCATTATCGGGCTCCCGGGCTGTCGGCCATGTTCTTCGCGTCGAGGATGCGGCTACGGCTCGCGGCGAGGGTGGACTGTCCGCGGGGCACGATGCTCAGCACGACGCGGCGGTCGGGGCGCAGCCACTGCCGGGCGAATGACGCGACCGCCTCGGGCGTCACCGCCTGCACGCGCTCGAGGTCTCGCTGGAATCCGTTCGGCTGGCCGAGGTGGAACATGTAGTAGTTGAGTCGGTCCGCCTTGGCACCGACGCTTTCGAGGCTCTCCAGGAAACCGACCTCGTACTGGTTCACGACCCGCATGAGCTCGTGGTCCGTCGGCGGCTCCGCTGCCAATCGCGCGACCTCCTCGTCGATCACGCGCAGCAACTCGTCCAGGGTGTGGCCGGCGCGGGCCGTGGCGACCACGTCGAACTCGCCGGCGAGCTTCTCGCCGCCGTGCGACACGCGCACATCGTCGGCGATCTGCAGCTCGTAGACGAGCCGGCGAAACAGGCGCGAGTTCTTGCCGCCGCCGAGGACCCTGGCCGCAGCCGCGGCAACTGCATCGTCCTCGGACCAGGCCGCGGGCGATCGCCATGTCAGGTACAGCCGCGGCAGCTGGACCCGATCCTCCAGGGCGATGCGTGTCTCACCGGACAGCGGCGGCGTTTCCACGGCCAGCTCCGGCACCGGCTCGCCGCGCGGCAACGCGCCAAACCACTTCTCGACCAGGCGGCGCGTCTCGGCCGGATCGACGTCGCCGGCGATCGCCAGCGTCGCGTTGTTCGGCGCGTAATACCGGCGGAAGAAGTCGACGACGTCGTCGTACTCGGCGCGGGTCAGGTCGTCCATGTAGCCGACGACCGGCCAGCGGTAGGGGTGGCCTTCGGGATACAGGTGCTCCGACAGGATCTGCGAGGCGAGTCCATACGGCCGGTTGTCGTAGCTCTGGCGGCGTTCGTTCTTCACGACATCACGTTGTCCGTCCACGCTGGCGCGCGACATCGCATCGAGCAGGAAGCCCATCCGATCGGCTTCGATGAAAAGCGCCATGTCCAGCGCGTTCCTCGAGAACGTCTGGAAGTAGTTCGTGCGGTCCCGGCTCGTCGAGCCGTTGGGCGAGCCGCCGGCCTCTTCGAACCACTCGTCGATCCTGCCTTCCGGCACGTTGCGCGAGCCTTCGAACATGATGTGCTCGAACAGGTGTGCGAAGCCGGTCCGGCCGGGTCGCTCGCGGGCGGAACCGGCGTGATACCAGATGTTCGTCGTGACCACCGGGATCGTCGTGTCGCGGTGCACGATCACGCGCAGGCCATTGGCCAGCTCGAAGGCCTGCGCATCGATCGCGACGCGCGGCGTCTGGGCCAGGGCCGGGCCAGCGAAAACGAAAAGCCCGAGGATCGTCAGCCGATAATTCATGGTCGACAACACGTTCGAGGTCATGCGGGTGTCCCCTGTTCGGAACGTCCTTCGTCCTTCAGAAGGAACAGGGCACCTGTCCAAGGACGGGGCAGAAACCGGACATCGGTTGGGGCGCAACGGATCTTCTGTGGCACGCGTCCTGCCTGAATCGATGGCGGAGGTGCGAAAGGAATCATGGAACTCGTTCGTTCGTTCGGTTTGAGCCGGCCCACGACACTGGCCGCCTATCTCGCCCTGCAGCGGGCGCTCATGCAGCGCTTCATCGCCCGCGGCGGAACGGCCGAAGAGTTCTGTGCTCGCATCGCACCGGTGTTCCGCCGGAAATACGGCGTTCTCCTCGAGACGAGGCCAGCCGAGCGCGAGGCGGCCTGACGGTCAACATACGTCGGCGCACCACTCCGCGACGACGGCGGCGATCTCGTCGATCACGCTGGTCGAGGATCTTCCCGTAACCCGCCTTCTCACTGCAAACCCGTGGTCCGCATCTTCGATGACGTGAATTCGGGCGCGCGACCCCAGTGTGTCCACGATGGGCGCGAGCAGGTCGAGCCCGGCCAGCGTGTCACGCGTGCCCTGCACGAACAGGAGCGGCACGCGCGTATCGGCGAGGTGTCGTGCGCGGTCCGTTCCGGGACGGCCGGCAGGGTGCAGCGGGAAACCGAGGAACGCGATTCCCCGCACGTCGTGCAGCGGTTGCGCAGCGGCGGCGAGCGACGTCATCCGGCCGCCCATGGATTTCCCGCCCGCCACGAGTGGCAGGTCCGGCGCGCAGTCCCGCGCCGCGTCGACAGCCGATCGCACACAAGCCAACAAGAGAGGCTGCGGGTCGGGCCGCCGTGAACCTCGCTCCGTGTACGCGAACTGGTAGCGGAACGTGGCCACGCCACGATCGGCGAGGGCGACCGCGACGGATTCCATGAAGGGGTGGCGCATCCCGGCCCCCGCGCCGTGGGCCAGCACGAACAGGGCCCGGGCCGTTGGCGGTGTCAGCAGGAGTGCCGAGACTTCGCCAGCGCTGCGCGATGCTTCGAAGCGCAGCTCCTGTCGCCTGTAGCTCACTGCAGTCCGGACGGCAGCCGCGGCGATGAGAGGAGCGAGGCGAAGATCTGCCAGCGCCGGTCCGCTCGATCCGCAGTACCGCCGTTGCGCACGACCCAGTCACGCACGAGGTCCTGGCCATAGTTGTAGTTGATCACATAACTCCGGTACTGGTCGATGAAGCGTACGCGCTGCTCGGCCCGATCGCGCGGCATGAGCGCATAGCGGACCAGCCAGTCCGCCGCGGCGGTCGCGTCGATGCTGCCATCGAGATACCGACGTGCGGCCTCGTTCCCCGCATACGACAGTTGCGCGCTCAGCTCCTGGACCCGCGCGTACGTTTCCGCCTGCGCCGGATCGAGACCGGCCAGCGGATACAGCTCGTCGCGCTCGAACCTGACTCGTTCGTCGCCGGGAAACGCGACGGCGATGCCGAAATTGGCGCTGCCCTCGGCGATCAGTGATTGCGGACTGAACAACGGGTACACCGAGAACTCGACCCAGCCGCGGCGGCGGACCAGGTGCTCCTCGAGCAGCACGTTGTAGACGTGGTGTCCGGGATACCCTTCGTGTGCCGCGAGGTCGATGGCGCGATCGATCGTAATGGGCAGATCTGTGTTGATCTGGATAAGCGATGCGGCATTGCCCTGGTACCAGTTGTAGCCGCTCCAGGTCTTGCCGGTCACGTATTCGAGTGTGAACGACTCGGATTCCGGCAGTTCCAGCTCTGCGAGCGTGCGACGCCGCGCCTCCGCGATGGCGGCCCGAAACACCGTGTCGACGCGTTCGGGCGGGATCACGAAGCGGGACCGGAACTGGGCGTACCGCTCGGGGACGGAGCCGGTCCCCGGCAACAGCGGATCGAGTTGGGCGAGCAGGGAGTCGAACGACTCGGCCGTACGCTGGGGCGGATCGACGTCGTACAGACCCCGCGCCTCTTCGTCGAATCGGAACTGCTCGCCTTCCAGCATACGGACCCGGAAGCGCACCGCGTTGAGTTGGCGATCGAGATAGGCCGCCCGCAGGGCGACCAGCTCGTCGGCGCCGGCAACCTCGAGATCGGCGAGCCGCGCGATCAGGCTGTCTGCATCCTGTCGAATCGCCTGCAGCGGACGGAGTTGCGACTGCGCGCGCACGCGCCACTCGGGCGGGCCGTAATACGCGTCGACGTAATCGGGATCGTGCTGGCCGACGGCCAGCACGAGGTGGACATACGCCTCGGCGATCTCGTTCATGGTGGAATCGCGGGGGGTGCCACGGGCCGCGGAGTCCGCATTCCTCTCGCAGGCCGCGGTCGCGAGGGCCGCGGCCGCGGCGGATACGAGCGCGGCCGCACGAGCCCCCTGCCGGAGCCTCGTCGCCGCCCGTTCGACAACCAGCGGAAGCATGCTCACCTCGTCGGGAATCCAATCCGGGGACGGCCGCCCAGTGTAGCGGAACCCGGCCGCTCACCCAAGGGCCGCGGGGCCAATGCACCGTCCCGCCGGACGGCCGACGTCAGTCGTGCATCGGGAAGTTGATCCGCAGGAATCGCTGCTCGGCCAGGATCGCCGCCAGGGGGATGCCCGGCGGCTCGAGGTGCAGGGCGACAGTGCCATCCCGGATGCGAACGACACTGCCGAGGATGGCGACCTCCATCGTCGTCTGCCGGAACTGAATGCGCCCGGAAATGACGGTCTCGAGCTCCGGTAGCGACGTGTCCATGGCGTGGTACCGGACCCCCCGCTCCGAACAATCGAGGATGGGGAATTCCTGGCCGCCGACCAGCAGTCGAGGCCTGACCTTCAACGGGTAGACGATCCGGTAGTATTGCCGTTCTGGCGTGTGCTCCATAGCGGCCAAATCCTGTCACCTGCCGGCGACGGAGTCAACAGTCCGTGTCCGGTGCAGCGCCGGGATCTTGCGGAGGGGGCACGAAGGGGCTCAGCGATCGGTTCCGGCAAGCCCCGCCCGAGCGGTATCCACGCGACCGGCAAGCCGCGCATCGTCACGCACACGCGGGTTGTCGTCGAGCTCGCGTAGCAATTCCCTCGCCTCGACCTGCCTGCCGACGCGGACGAGCAGCTCCAACACGCTGACCTTCACACCGAGCGTTCGGCTCGCCTCCGCTCCGTAGGTTCGGGTCGCCACGCCGACGGCCTCGCGCAGAGCTCGTTCGGCCGCCGTGGCCTCGCCGAGATCCTCGTGCGCGAGCGCGATCCGCTCGAGCAGGACGAGGACCTCGGTGCCCACATTGCCGATGAGGCGTCGCTGAATGTCGAGCGCCGCGCGGTACTCGGCGAGGGCGGCGGCGGGACGCCCGCTTTCCCGCTTGACATCGCCGAGGACCCGGATCGTCGAAGCTGTGAAACCGTGCAGTCGACCGTACGCCTCAGTCTGGATTTCGATCGATCGCTCCAGTAGCCGTTCCGCCTCGCCGTACTCGCGGAACGCGCGCAATTCGTTGGCCAGGAAGGCCAGGCTCTGGCCGACCGTCGCGTGGCGTTCGCCGAAGAGCCGGGATCGGCGTTCGACCAGGTCCCGGTAGATCCGCGCCGCTCCGACATGGTCACCGCCCGAACTCAGGAACGCCGCCAGGTTCGTCGCGGCCACGATCGTCCGTTGGTGGTCGGGCCCCAGCACGCGCAGGAACAGGTCGTGCGCGGCACCAGCCAGCCGCGTCGCCTCATCGCGGTCGCCGTTTTGCGCGGCGGCGAGCGCGAGGTTGCTCATCGTGACGCCCACACCGACGTGCTCTTGCCCCTGCAACCGTCTGCGCATGTCCAGGGCTTCGCGATACAGACCGGCCGACTCGCCGTAGTCGCCCCTCGAATAACGAACCACGCCGAGGTCGTTGATGGCACGGGCGAGTCGGACATCTCCTTCCTGGCCGAAAACGCTGCGGCCGACGGCGATGGCCTCGCGCAGCACCGTCTCCGCTTCTTCGAGGGACTGCCGTTCGCGAAGCAGCCAGCCGACCTGATTCAAGGAGGCAACGACATCACCGTGACGGTCGCCAAACAGCTCCCGGCGCAACGCGAGCGCCTCCTTTGCCAGCGGCTCGGCGCTGTCCAGGATGCCCAGTTTTTCGTAGCCCTCGGCTAGAACGTACATCATCTCGCTGCGCACCTCGGCATCATCGGCGTAGGCAGCGGCCAGCGTCGCGGCGCGTCGATCCAGCAGCTGGCGCGCGGTTACCGTATCGCCCGTTGCCTGGTCCGGTCCTGTCGCGCTGAACATCTCGAGCAGGAAGCTGCGCACCTCGAGGGCTTTGTCTCGCTCGCGCGTCACACGCTCCGATTGCAGCCGGATCCGATTCGCCTGCGTCATGGCCATCACCGCGGATGCTGCGAGCACCAGGACGAGTGTGACAATGGCGCCGACCGGCCCGCGATTCCGCGCGACGAACTTCCGCATGCGGTACCGCACCGTGATGGGGCGGGCGAGAACCGGCAGCCCGTTTTCGTGGCGCTCCAGGTCTTCGGCGAGACTCAGGGCGGACGCGTACCGGTCCGCCGGATCCTTCCGCAGGGCCTTGAGCACGATGGTGTCCAGGTCGCCGGTCAGCCGGCGACGCAGTTGCACAACCGTCGTGTCACGAGCGACCGCCACTTGCTCGTCGATCGCCAGGCTGGGCGGCCGCGGGTCCTGCTCGAGGATCGCCCGCTCGTGCTGCTCCCGTTCGATGACGGCGAACGGATTGCGCCCCGTGAGCAGTTCGTACAGCAACAGGCCCAGCGCGTGAACGTCGCAAGCCGTCGTGATCGGCTCGCCGCGCAGCTGCTCCGGCGCCGCGTATTCCGGCGTGAGCAAGCGCACCTCCGTCCGCGTCAGCGGAACGTCGAAGCCTTGCTGGGATGGGTCGAGGACCTTCGCGATTCCGAAATCGAGGAGCTTCGCGACGCCGTCCGGCGTGACCCGGATGTTGCTCGGCTTGATGTCACGGTGGACGATCAGGCTGCGGTGCGCATGGTGAACCGCGGCGCAGATGCCGCGAAACAGCGTCAGCCGCGCAGCAACAGAGAGCTGATTGGCGTCACAATACGCGAGGAGAGGCGTGCCCTCCACGTACTCCATGACGAGGAAAGGCTGCCCACTGTCCGTCGTACCGACGTCGAGAAAACGCGCGATGTTCGGATGGTCCAGCGCGGCGAGGATGACGCGCTCCGCGCGGAAGCGGGCCAGGACGTCCTCGGTGTCGACGCCACGCCGGACGACCTTGACGGCGACCCGTCGGTGGAAGCCGGGCTCTTCCTGCTCTGCCAGGTAGACCGTGCCCATCCCGCCGCGGCCGACCTTGCCGACGACGCGGTAGGGGCCGATCCGCTCCGGCGTCGCGGTCGACGCGTCCTCTTCGCCGCCGCTGAGCCAGGCCGGTGACAGCTCGAGATAGTCGGGATCGCGGTCGTGCTCGGCGAGCAGGCTCTCGATCTCTGCCCGGAGCGCGGCATCGGAGGCGCAGGCATCGTCCAGAAAGCGCGGTCGCTGTTCTGCCGGGACCTGCAACGCCCGCGTGTAGATATCCTCGATGGTGGCCCAGCGCTCCGGCGTCATGGCGCGGTCGTCGCCGTGGTCGTCGGTCATAGCGCCACATCCTCGGACGGAGTCAGGCGGCTGCCATCCCAATCGGGCAACGTCTCGCGCAGCTCCCGCCGCAGCCAGGTCTTGGACGTGCTCCAGGCCCGCCGGACCGTAACGGCGGACGTGCCGATGACGGTCGCGATCTCGTCGTAGTTCAAGCCACCGAAGAAACGGTAGACGACGACGTCCGCTCCGCGCTCGTTGAAGCTGCGCAAACGCTCGAGCGCCTGGTCGAGCGCGATCAACTCATCGATCTGCGGCTCATCGAGGAGGAGGCCAGCCTCCTCCAGAGGCACGTGCTCGGCGAGGCCGCCCCGCTTCGCGGCCTTCCTGCGATGCGCGTAGTCGATCAGGATGCGGCGCATCGCGCGCGAGGCGACCGCGTAGAAATGCGCGCGGTTCTGCCACTGCACACTCTTCTGGTCGACGAGCCGGAGGTAGGCCTCGTGGACCAGCGCCGTCGTGTTGAGCGTATGCCCATCGCGCTCCGCGCGCAGGCGGTTGTGCGCGAGCCGGCGCAACCCGTCGTAGACGAGCGGGAACAGCCGGTTCAGCGCCTCGACGTTGCCGTCGCTCGCCTGCACAAGCATCTGCGTCAGGCTGACCGATTCGCCCGGCGTCGTCAGTTCCGACATGGGCGTCCTCGAGAAGGGCGGTCGCAGAGGGGCGCGGCGCAGGCCCCGATCCAAGGTGTCGATCCACGGCGCAGCCGGTCAACCGCGCCGGTGCGCCGCTTCCGCTCGAACTCCTGCCTGATGACGTGGCAGACGCACAACATCGTCTGTCAGATGCAAGTGAACGTCAACCTGACGGTCCGGCCGGTCGAACGCACGCGCTACCTGACCCTGGTAGCGAGTGTGTCATGGTGGGACGCGATCAACTCGCGTAGATACGAGCCGATGTAGTCGCGACCCCGAAACCCCGCGGCTTGCGCGGCCGCATCCATCTGCTCCGGGGTCATCGTTGCGGGCTCGGCGTAATGCTGCAGGTCGCGGTAGAACCCGAGTGTGAACAGATCCCACGCTGCGCCGGCGATCCGGGTGAACACGAGGTTCCGCTCGCGCCCGATCGCGACGAGATAGTCGTTTTCGATCCGCCGCTGCTGTGCCAGCTCCGCACGCTTCCCGGCGAGCGCAAGGAAGATCTCGACGTGATAGAAGCCGGCGTTGGCATCCCGGGCGCGGAACACATCGACCGAGGGACCCTCGACGAACAGCTCTTCGCGCCACGCAACGAGCGGCTCCAGTCGAAGCTCGAAACTCGCCTCGGAGGCGATCCCACGTGTGACCGCTTGCCGCCACCGCGCCTGCCTCGCCTCACCCCACCACTCCGCCATGCTGCCGATCGGTTGGAGCAGCAGTAGGTCCCAGTGGTCGCCCTGGCTGTGACGCATCAGGATCGGTGCAGCATCGCCGGCGGTTTGCCAGTCGGACCGGCGCTCACGCAGGACGTCGATCAACTCGAGTAGCCGTCCGGGCGCCGCGCGCAGCATGACGGCGCGATATACGGCGCCGGGTTGAGGGGCGGGAGGCGGAGGCGGTTCCTGGGCAGGCGCCTCGCTAACCGCGAAGAAGGCGGCGATGAGCGAGCCAGTCAGCCAACGCCGTCGGCTGCGTGGCGCGAAAACGCGGGTGGGATCGTGATCGATGTTCAGCATGTGATGCCTCCGCGACGGGACGGACTTCGGGTTCCGGTCGAGGTCGGACCGTCACCGCGCCAGCAGCTCGCTCGCCGCAGTGCTGCCGCTCAGGATGACGAATGCGTCGAAGCCCCAGATGACCTGGCGCATCCGGTCCGGGACCTCGCCGAGTCGATTCGCGCCGAGCAAGGGGCGCAGCGGGCGGAGGTCGAAGACGGTCCAGCGAGCGGGGTCCGCCAGCGCGGCCGCTGGCGCGGCCCAGGCCGCTGCGGCAAGCTCGACCGGCACCGGACGGTAGCGAAAGACGGTCGGGTCGGTCACGGCGTGTTGCGTGCCGGGTCCGCCAATGACCAGGACGTGGAACGAACGCTCGCCGCGCGCGTCCGCGATCTCCGAAGCGAGCGAGCCGATGTCGAAGACGTTCGTGAACGTGCGCCCGCGGACCGCATGGCTGGCGCCGAACTTCAGCATGACCCGCGGATCCCGTCCGCTCCGTTCCGCCTCCGACCAGAAACGCCAGAGTTGCTGCTTGTTGAAGCGCGCGCGGCGGTCGTTCGATGCATAGACCTCGCCGCCGATCCAGTGCGCGTTGATGGCCCGCGTCTCTTCCATGAGGTGCAGGATGCGATCGGCTTCGCTGTCCGGCGCGGGACGGTATGTGCGGCGCAACATCGCGGGGATCGAGTCGGGCCCGCCGAACATCAGGATGAAGCCGGGGTTCCGTTGTTCGAGCGCGGCCGCGAGCAGCGAGTCGGCGAACGCGATCGCCCGGTCTGCCGCGGCTCGTGCCTGCGCATTCGGTGCGATCGCGCGCAGCCTGCGCAGGGGCCAACGGTCCGCCACGATGTCGTAGTCGAGCCCCCACAACACATCGGCGCGGCCGCCGGTCGCACGCACGGCCTCAGCGATGAGCGCTGCCTCTTCTCGCAGCGTGTAGAACGGGACCCCCGGGAAGTGCTCCTCGGCGAAGCGGCCCAGCGCGGCCAGTGGATCGGGCTGGAGCATCAGGCGGTTCAGCTCGGCCGCGACGCCGTCACCCGTCTCGATGGCGAGGTGTTGATAGCCGTGAGGCGCCAGTCCGCGAAACAGCGAGGCCGTCAGCTCCGGGATCTCGGCCACGCCATGTTCCTCACCGATGAAGAAGAACCGGGCTTGCCGACCGGCCTCGAGCAAGAGGTCCGCTCCCGGGCCGCTCAGCACACCATCGGCGCGCAGCTCCATGGTGTGACGGTTGGCCAAAAGCGCCGCAGCCAGCGCGTCCTCCTGCGCCAGACCCGGGCGGGGCAGGGCCAGGAGCAGCAACAGCGCGACGGGTAGCGCACAATGCGCTCTCATCATTCGGGCTCTCGTGTCAACGGTGGAGAGTGGCACGCGAGAAGCTTCGTCCGATCGACGACCTTCCCACGGCTGTCTTGGGCGCTCCAATCTGGTTTTTGGTCGAGCGAACATGCAACGCCGACGAACTGCGCTACCCAAGGCCGACGTGCCACCCCGCCATGCCATTCGCCAAAGTGTGAACGCGTGACTAATCTTGGTGGTGGCGGGCTCGGACGCCCTTCTCCATCGACGAACGGATCGATTCCATGCCTTGCTCGGGCTTGTCCACGCGCACCCGGTTTACCGGGTTGTTGACGACAGTCGTCGCCTTGTTCGGTGCGACAAGCCCGCTGGTTGCACAGGCTCGAACCGACCCTGCGCGATCTGGCGTTTCCCGGTTCACCGTGACGCCGTCAGCGATCGGACTGACGGCCGAGGTGCGGCCGGGCGAATACCTGGGCGTGACGGGACCGCGGTCGGCATGGCTGGGACTTGAAACCGGTGCGGCCGAGATCTGGGTGCATCCGCTCAAGGTCGTGCGGGATTTCGAGGTACATTTCCAGACACCGCTCTATCGCGAACCGATTCGGGGCGCCAGCGTGGCGCGCAGCGTGGACGTGCGGCCCGAGGCGACGACCATCACGTACAGCCACGCGGCGTTCACGGTCCGACAGCACATCATCGCGCCGCACGCCGAGCCCGGCGTGCTCTTGCTGTTCGACGTCGAGGCGATCGAGCCGATCGAGCTGGTGATCCAGTTCCGGCCGGTCCTGCAGTACGGGTGGCCGGCCGCGTTCGGTGGACAATACCTGTTCTGGGATGCTGCGCGTCAGGCGTTCGTGTTGTCCGAAAGCCTGCAACGTCGCAATGCCGTGCTCGGCACGACGTGGCCCGCGCGCGGCGAGCAGCTGCCCGCGCACCGCCTTGCCGATGCGCCGGCCACGTTCTCGATCTCCGTGGATCCGGTCCGTGCCCGGACCGAGCTGATTCCCGTGGCCGTCGCGGCGGGCACCGCTTCGCGAGATTCCGTCTTCGCGGCGTACCGCAGGATCCTGACGCGGGGCGAGGCGCTGTACCGTGAACGTCGCACATGGGCAGATTCCGTGCTCGGCGCGACGACCTCGGTCGATTCGCCGGACGATGCACTGGACCTCGCACTGGAATGGGCAAAGATCAACCTCGAAGAGCAGCGTGTCTGCAATCCGGACCTCGGCTGTGGGCTCGTCGCCGGCTGGGGCATCAGCGGGACCAGCGTGCGGCCCGGCTTCGGCTGGTTCTTCGGCGGGGATGCCGCCATCAACACGCTCGCGATGGACGCTGTCGGTCAGTGGGATCGCGTGGCAGAAGGACTGCGCTTCCTCGCGCGCTACCAGCGTGCCGACGGCAAGATCCCGCACGAGATCAGCCAGGCCGCCGCGCACATCGATTGGTTCGGCGACTACCCATACCCGTACTACCACGCCGACACGACGCCCTACTGGATGCTCGCCCTGTGGAAATACTGGCAGGCGAGTGGGGATGACACGACGCTACGTGAGCTGTGGCCGGCCTTTCGCAAGGCGTATGCATGGTGCCTCACGGCCGAGACCGATGGCGACGGCATCATCGAGAATTCCGTAGGTGGGTATGGCGCGATCGAGGTGGGCGGACTCGGTGAATCGCTGCATCAGGACATCTACCTCGCGGGCGTCTGGATCGCCGCGCTCCAGGGTACCGCGGCCCTCGCCCGTCACCTCGGCGATGAAGCGTTGTCGAGCCAGGCCGCGTCATTGCATGAACGCGCGCGGCGCACGCTCAACGAGCGATACTGGCGAGAGGCGGAGGACCAGCACGCGTTCGCCATCCTCGTCGGCGGGGCCACCAACGACAACCTGACGGCGTGGCCGGGGACGGCGGCGGCGTTCCGCTTGCTGGACGACGACCGCGCGCGACGCACGCTCCGCAAACTCGCGACGGATTCCATTTCCGCCGACTGGGGCGCCCGCCTGCTCTCAATCGGCAGCCCGCTCTACGAGCCGCTGCACTACAACAATGGAGCAGTCTGGCCGTTCATGACCGGCTTCGTCGCATGGGGCCAGTACGCGTACCGCCGGCCGTGGGCCGGCTTCCATCTGGTCGACGCGATCAAGCAGCTCACGTTCGACTGGAGCCGCGGACGTCACGCGGAAAACCTGTCGGGCGAGTTCTATCGTCCCATGGACGAGACCGTGCCGCACCAGTTCTTCGCGACGTCCATGCTCATCACGCCGCTGTTGCGCGGGATCGTCGGCTGGGAACCGGATGCGCCCGCGCGCAAGGCCCGACTCGCGCCACAGCTGCCGCCCGATTGGGCGTTTCTGCGCGTGCGCCGGCTTCGCGCCGCTGCCACGTCACTCGATGTCGAGATCGAGCAGCGCGCGGGACGCGCGACGACCCGACTCCGTCCCGCTGGCCCGCCGCTCGGTCTCGAGTTCGTCCAGTCGGTTCCCTCCGGTGCACGCGACATCGCCGTTCACATCGATGGCCGGACCGTTACCGATGCCTCCGTCGTGCGCATCGAGCCGGGTGCGTACGACTACGCCGTCGTCGTGACCGTGCCCCTCGACGGCGGTGACCGGGTGGTCGACGTCACGTGGACCGGTGGCCTGACCGTACAGCCTCCGCGCGTCGACCTCATGCCCGGCCAGCGTAGCAGCGGCGTCCGCATCATCGACTTCACGCGCGATGCGAGCGGCTGGCTGCTCACACTCGAAGGAGCATCCGGCGCGACCTACACGATCGACGTGTTCGGCGAGCGCGTCACGAGCGACGATGCCCGCGTCGAGCCCATCACGGAAACCCACGCGGCACTGACCATCACGTTCCCCGCTGGCACCGGCCGCTCCGTACGAACGATCCCGCTCCGCCCGATGCGCGTTCCCCGCAACCCGTAACCGCTGCTCCCGTGCCCGTGCCCGTGCTCGTGGCCCCAACGTGCACGCATCCCGGGACCGGGCCCCGTAGCCGTGCCCCTGCCCGCGCCCCGCGACCCGTTCCGTTCAATGGAAATCGTGCGAGCGGTAGCCGACTTCGCGCGGCCCGACGCGCAGCTCGCGGAAGCGACGCGCGATCACGTTCAAGACCCGGTCCTCACGTTCAAAGCGACCCTCGATGACCAGGAACGGCGAGTACTTCACGACCTCACGGTATTTCGCGAAGATGTCGCGATTCACGATCGCGTTGATGAAGCCGTGTTCGTCCTCGAGCAGCAGGAACACCGTGCCTTTCGCGGTCTCCGGGTGCTGACGTGCGACAACCAGTCCGGCGACGACGATGGTCTCGCCATGCACATGGTCACGCTCCATGTCCTGGCTGGATGCCACGCCCGCCGCGTTCAGGCGAGCTCGCACGAACTCCATGGGATGGCCGTGCGTGCAGATGCCGGTCGCGAGGTAATCGAGGAAGACGAGCTCATCGCCTTCCAGCTCACGCGGCTCGAACGGCAACACGCGCGCCGGCGCCAGCGGCAGCAGATCGCCCGCCGCACGCAGCGCCTCCCACGCCGCCTTGCGCCGGCCCGGCCGAAACGCTTCGAACGCACCCGCCCGCGCGAGGTGCAACGCATCCGCACGCGTCAGCTCGGCACGCCGAACGACATCCTGGATCGAACGGAACGGACCGCCCCGCGTTCGAGCGTTCTGCAGATTTTCGCGCGCCTTTTC
>JBFJPA010000028.1:0-16783 GCA_041617355.1 Longimicrobiales bacterium | reverse complement strand
GGCGGGGGAGAGCAGAACGCGCACGCGGGGCTCGCCGCCCGCGCCAATGCGCGTGAGCGCATCCCCGAAGTGTTGCTCCAGCAACGGCAGGATGACCTGCTCCAGTTCGTCGTGCAGTCGGATGAGTACCGAGTCAGCGCGGCCCGCGAGGGGCGCGGCGACATCTTCCAGCACGAGCGTGCGCGTGCCGCGTGCCACGACTCGGGCCCGTATCTGGGACGCCGCCACACACGCGTCCCGAAACACGTCGGGAATCCGCATCGACACCGTGTCGCCCCGCAGCGGATCCGGTGCGCGCGGCGCGGCCACAGCGAACACGCCCTGGTTCGGAGGTCCAACGAGTTGGCTGGAGCGCATCGAGGCGGGCCATGCGCCGCCCGAGGCGTCCGCGGTAGACGCAATGCCTGCGCGACCCCGCATCCGAACGTCCGCCGGGTCGGACGCATCGGGCCGCGATACGATCACGAGGTAGGCTCCGGGGCCCGCGATCTCCGCGCACCCCGGCAGGGGGCCGGTCAGCGTCGTCGCAACACCCACCGCGTTCCGAAGCAGCGGGATCACGCTCACGGCCCGGGTCGACTCCAGCCGCACACCGTTCGTCGTCAGTGCCACCGCGCTGGATGCGGCCGTCGGGATGCACGGCACACGGGCGACGACGCGGTCGGGCGCCGCGGCGACGACGAAGGCGGGCACGTCCGCGATGCGGACTTCGGTGTCCTCGAGACCGGCGAAGTTCAGGCCGGTAAACGTGACGAGCTGGCCGGGGACCAGCGTGTCCGGCGTCACCGCGCTCAAGAGCGGGGCCGGTGCCGCCGTCGCCGCGAAGACGAGCGAGTCCAAGCCCGCCGTCGTGGCCACGACGCGGTGCGGCGCCGGCAGCAGGCCGAGTGTCAGCTGCGTGCGTGCGCGTCCGGCCGGGCCCGTGTTGGAGGACGTGGGGGAGACCCGGCCGCCGCCGGCCGTGACCCGCCAATCCACACGCAAACCGGGCACGCCGTTGCCGAAGCTGTCCGTGACCAGGACCACGAGCGAGTCACGCAGCGCCGATCCCGCAACACGTGTCTGGCCATTGCCACCAGCGATCTGGAACGAAACGGGCGGCGCGGGCGTTGCCGTCGCCCGGAACACGACAGACTGGACCATGGTCGTGCCGAGTATCCGGACCTCGACGCGGTGCTCGACGTCCGTGGACGGACCCAGCGTCCAGGTCGCCTGCGCCCTGCCGTCGGGGCCCGTCTCCCGGTCACCCAGGACGCCGCCGCCACCGGAAAGCACCTGGAACACGATCGGCACATCCGGCACGGCCGCGCCGGACCGGTCGACCACGCGGACGACCAGCGGTTCGGGCAAAACGCTGCCGACGACGCCTCGTTGACCGCCTCCGGTGACGGGGTCGAGTCGAGCTGGCACGCCATCTGCCGGTCCTGTCGATCCGTCGCAGGCCAGGAGCAGCAGAAGCGGGAGCAGTCGCAAGGCCGGATGCGGGGAGAGCACGCGCCTCATTCGCTCAAGTTAGGATGGCGCGGCCGTCAGCGTCACGCAGCGCGCCCCGATTGCGCCGGATCCCGTGGACCGCCACTTTCCGGCCCCGGAAAACGACCCAACCGAAGGCAAAGGAAGAGCCGATGGATCCAGCGGCCGTGGTCACGTTCGTCGTGATCGCCGGCATCGTGTGGGGCGGCTTCCTCCTCATCGCGACGAAGGCGATCAAGAGCGAGAGCCGGAAGACGGGCGCATCGTAAGCGGGCGTAGTGCCGAAACGAACCGACATCCACTCCATCCTCATCCCCGGCTCGGGTCCGATCATCATCGGACAGGGCTGCGAGTTCGACTATTCCGGAACGCAGGCGGTCCGCGCCCTCAAAGAAGAGGGGTATCGCGTGGTGCTGGTCAACAGCAACCCCGCGACGATCATGACGGACCCCGACCTGGCCGACCGGACCTACATCGAGCCGATCACGGCTGATTGGGTCGAACGCATCATCGAACGGGAAAAACCGGATGCGCTGCTGCCGACGATGGGCGGCCAGACGGCGCTCAACGTGTCGCTCGAGTTGCACGATGCCGGCGTCCTTGCCAAGCACGGCGTCGAGCTGATTGGCGCGAACGCGCGCGCCATCCGCATGGCCGAGGATCGCGAAGAGTTTGCCGAAGCCATGAAGCGGCTCAGTCTGGCCGTCCCGCACGGCGGATTCGCGCGATCCATGGAAGAAGCCCGCGTGATCGTCGAGGACGTTGGCTACCCGGCGATCATCCGGCCCTCCTTCACCCTCGGCGGCACCGGCGGCGGCATCGCCTACAACGCCGCCGAATTCGAGAACGCCGTGCGCCGCGGCATCGACCTGTCGCCGATCAACGAGGTGCTGATCGACCGCTCCGTAATCGGCTGGAAGGAATTCGAGCTCGAGGTCATGCGCGACGGCGCCGACAACGTCGTCATCGTCTGCTCCATCGAGAACATCGATCCGATGGGCGTGCACACGGGCGACTCCGTCACGGTCGCGCCCATCCAGACGCTGACCGACGCCGAGTACCAGCGCATGCGTGACGCCGCCATCGCGATCATCCGCGAGATCGGCGTCGAGGCCGGCGGCTGCAATATCCAGTTCGCCGTGAACCCGGCCACGGGCGAGATGCTCGTCGTCGAAATGAATCCGCGCGTGTCGCGTTCCTCCGCGCTGGCGTCGAAGGCCACCGGCTTCCCGATCGCGCGCATCGGCGCCAAGCTGGCCGTCGGCTATCGCCTCGACGAGCTGCCCAACGACATCACCAAATCGACGCCCGCATCCTTCGAACCGACGCTCGATTACGTCGTCATCAAGTTCCCCCGCTTCGCCTTCGAGAAGTTCCCCGCCGCCGACAACACGCTCGGTGTGCAGATGAAGGCGGTCGGCGAAGTGATGGCGATCGGGCGGACGTTCAAACAGGCATGGCAGAAAGGTCTGCGTGGCCTCGAGATCGACCGCAGCGGCTGGGAAACCGCACCCCGCAGCCGTGACGACGGCGTCGCCGATGACTCGCCGGAAACGCTGCGGGCCGCCCTGCGCCGCCCCACCGCCGAGCGGCCGTTCCAGCTGAAGCGCGCCTTCGATGCCGGCTTCGACATCGCGGAGATCGCCACGCTCACGAACATCGACCCATGGTTCCTCGACCAGCTCGCCGAGCTACACGAGGCCGAACAGGCGTACCGCCAGCTCGGCCACGTCGATCGCGACGCCGTGCTGCACATGAAGCGTCTCGGCTTCTCCGACCGGCTGCTCGCGCGCATTCGCGGCGAGTCCGAAGCGGAGTCGCGCAAACGCCGCCAGACCTTCGGCATCCGCCCCACGTATCACATGGTCGACACGTGTGCCGGCGAGTTCCCCGCGGCCACGCCATACCTCTACAGCGCGTACGAGTCCGTGTCGGAAGCGCCCGCGTCCGGTCGCGACAAGATCGTCATCCTGGGCAGCGGGCCCAATCGGATCGGCCAGGGCATCGAGTTCGACTACTGCTGCGTGCAAGCCGCCCTCGCCCTGCGGGATGACGGATTCGAGACCATCATGGTGAACTCGAATCCCGAGACCGTCTCCACCGACTTCGACATCTCCGACAAGCTCTATTTCGAGCCGTTGACGCTCGAGGATGTGCTCGAGATCATCGAGCGCGAGCGGCCGAAAGGCGTCATCGTGCAGCTCGGCGGCCAGACGCCGTTGAAGCTGGCCAAGCCACTCGCCGAGCTGGGTGTGCCCATCCTCGGAACCTCCGTCGACGCCATCGACCGGGCCGAGGACCGCGACCGCTTCGCCGCCGTCTGCCGCAAGATCGGCGCGACCGTGCCGCGCAACGGCCTCGCCACGAGTACCGACGGCGCGGTCAAGGTCGCTCAGGACGTCGGCTATCCGCTGCTGGTCCGCCCGTCGTATGTGCTGGGCGGCCGCGCCATGGAGATCGTCTACGACGAGGTGGCGCTGCGTGACTACTTCGAGCGCGCCGTTCGGGCATCTCCCGACCATCCCGTCCTTCTCGACTCGTTCCTCGAAGACGCCTTCGAGGCCGACGTCGATGCCATCTCCGACGGCAACGACGTCGTCATCGCCGGCGTCATGCAGCACATCGAGGACGCCGGCGTACACTCGGGCGACTCGGCCTGCGTGCTGCCGCCCTACCTGCTCAAGGACCACGAGGTCGAAGAGATGCGCCGGATGACCCGTCGCTTCGCGCTCGAGCTCGGTGTCGTTGGCCTGATCAACGTGCAGTACGCCATCCGCGACGGCGTCGTGTACGTGCTGGAGGTCAATCCGCGCGCGTCACGGACCGTGCCCTTCGTGTCCAAGGCGACCGGCGTCCCGTTCGCCCGTCTCGCGGCCCGCGTCATGGCTGGACTCGAGCTGCGCGAGCTCGGCCTCGCCGACGAGCCCGCCGTCCCCGGTGTCGCCGTCAAGGAGGCCGTGCTCCCGTTCAACAAGTTCGACGTCGACATCATCCTCGGCCCCGAAATGAAGTCGACCGGCGAAGTCATGGGGTTCGACGAGTCGTTCGGCATGGCCTTCGCCAAAGCCGAAATCTCCACCGGCGCTCCGTTGCCCACTCGCGGCACCGTCGCCGTGACCGTGAACGACAACGACAAGCCCAACGTCACGCCCATCATCCGCCGCTTCCACGACCTCGGCTTCCGGGTCTTCGCCACCGATGGGACCGCGCGTTACCTGCGCGCGCGCGGCATTCCCGCCGAAACCGTGGCCAAGCGCGGCGAGGGCCGGCCCGACATCGTCGACCACATCATCAACGGCCAGATCGACCTCTTGATCAATACGCCCATGGGCAAGAAATCCCAGTACGATGACACGCCCATGCGGCGGGCCGCGATCCGCCAGCGGACGCCCTACTGCACGACCCTGTCCGCCGCGTCGGCCGCCTGTGACGCCGTGATCGCGCTGCGCTCGCGAGTCCACGAGGTCCGGTCGCTTCAGGAGCGCTTTCCGCGGGCGGGCAAAGGGCAGGTCGGCGTGGCGGGAAAAACAGGCGTTCCGGCAGGTTGACCGGCTCGCTTCGAGGGCCAGCCGGCGAGAGGGGTGTCTTGCTCGACCTGTCTCGCGCGTTATACCATGAATCCCATTCTTCAGAGTTGTGGATCGGGTCGGCGGCTGCTAGCGACTTAGTAGCGAGATCATTTGAATCCAAGATTGAATGCCCGGCAGGTAGTAACGTCGGCATGCGACGTCTCACCGGAGTCCTCCGGTGGCGTCGCGATCCCTTGCACCCTCCACTCGCAAGGAGAAGCAGGCATGGCCTCGTTTCCCAGTTTCATCAGACAGTGGCGCGCTCTGGCGGCCGGACTCGCATTCAGCCTCGCGTTGCCGGTGGCAGTTTTCGCACAGAATACCGGCACGATAACGGGCTTGGTGCGGGACCGGGCGACGGCACAGCCGCTGAACGGCGTGCAGGTGTCGGTGGTCGGGACGCAGCGCGGCGGCATCACGGATGCGCGCGGGCGGTTCCTGATCCCCGGTGTCCCGGCCGGTCAGCAGACGGTCGAGGCGGTCTTCATCGGATACCGGACAGAGCAGCAGACGGTCACGGTGCAGAGCGGCGGCACGGCGACGGTGGACTTCGATCTGGGAATCGCGGCCGTGTCACTGGATGAGGTGATCGTGACGGGCACGGCGGGCGCGGTCGAGCGCCGGCAGTTGGGCGCGACGGTGGCCTCGGTCGACGTGTCGAAGGTCCAGGAGACCGTGCCGGTCGCGGACGTGGGCAGCGTGTTGCAGGCGAGGATTCCAGGCGTGCGCTCGATCGCGACGGTGGGCGGCGTGGGCGCCTCGCGCGACCTGCGCATCCGCGGCGTGTCGAGCTTCACGTTGGGCCAGCGCCCCGTGGTGTACGTCGATGGCGTGCGAATCGACACGCGCCAGACGGAATGGGGAACGTCGCTCGGCTCGTGCTGCTCGTTCTCGGGCGGTGCAGGCGAGGATCGCCTGGCGGACATCAACCCGTCCGACATCGAGCGGATCGAGGTGATCAAGGGTCCGGCCGCCGGCACGCTGTACGGGTCGGAAGGCACGAACGGCGTGATCCAGATCTTCACGAAGAAGGGCCGCAGCGACAGCGCGCCGCGTTGGACGGTCGGCGTGACGACCGGTTTCCAGCGTTATCGCGAGAACTTCCAGACGAAGCTGTATCCACGCTTCGTCGGACCGCAGGGGTTCCGTGCGCTGGACGCGAACGAGACGCTGATCGAAAACGGCCTCTACCAGGGCTACGACGTGACGGTGCAGGGCGGCGGCAACGCGGTCACGTACTTCGTGTCGGGCGGCTACGTGGACGAGCAGGGTTCGATCCAGCCGAACTGGCAGAAGCGCGGCAATCTGCGCCTGAACATCAGCTGGCTCGCGACGGACAAGCTGTCGTTCGACGTGACGTCGGCGTTCGGCAAGAACCGCATCGCGTCGCTGCAGTCGGGCAACAACTGGGCGTCGCTTTTGGGCAACGCGATCCTGGGCAACCCGTCACAGGCGACCGAGGAACGCCCGTACGGCGAGCCGTGGATCCCGGTCAAGGCGATCCAGGACATCGAGACGTACGACGACACCAACCGCTGGACCGGCGGCTTGACCATGACGTACAACCCGCTGGAAGCGTGGTCGAACAAGATCCAGATCGGGCTCGACGCGGTGAACGAAGAGAAGATCCGCTTCCACCCGTGGGGCTACGCGTACGTGTACATCCCGGCGGGCGAGAAGGCGCTCGGCTACCGCAACCAGTCGAACGTCACGATCGACCTGTTGAGCACGTACCGCATGAGTCTGAGCGAGGACATTCAGGCGACGTTCTCGGCCGGCTCGCAGGGCTTCTGGGACACGGAGCGCCGCAACTTCGCCGTGGGCCGCGGCTACGCGGCGCCGGGCGTGCAGGACGTCGGCGGCGCGACGTTCACGACGGGTGACGAATGGTTCACGGAGGAGATCCAGGTCGGCGTGTACGGCCAGGCCCGCTTCGGCCTGTGGGACAAGCTGTTCGTCACGGGTGGCGTGCGCTTCGACGGCAACAGCGCGTTCGGCGAGAACTACGGCTTCCAGACATACCCGAACGCACAGCTCTCCTACGACCTGTCGCAGGAATCGTTCGTGCCGGAGTTCTTCAGCACGCTGCGTCTGCGCGGCGCGATCGGCACGTCCGGTCTCGCGCCGGGCGCATTCGACAAGTTCACGACGTTCCAGCCGCGTACGGTGCTGGATGACGATCCGGGCATCGTCGTCAGTACTTCGGGCAACGAGGACCTGCGTCCGGAGCGGACCACCGAATTCGAGGGTGGCTTCGAGGCCAGCTTCCTGAACGACCGGGTCGGCATCGAGTTTACCGGCTACATCGCCAAGACGAAGGAAGCGCTGGTCCGTCCCACGCAGCCGCCGTCGGTGCAATTCGGCGCCTCACCGTGGACGAACATCGGCGGCCTCGAGAATCGAGGCTGGGAAGCCGCGCTGCGCGTGGTGCCGCTGGAGGCGTCGAACTTCCGCTGGTCGACCGACATCCGGCTCGACGGCAACAAGAACGAAGTCACGGACCTGGGCCGCGATCCGGGCGCCGACACAGCGCTGCTGCGCGTCGGCAACATCTACAAGGGATTCCCGGTCCGGCACATTCGTTCGCGCGTGATCACCGGCTACAACGCGACGACGAACCGGCACACGCGGTCCGACACGTCACACTTCATCGGACCGACGCTGCCGACCTTCAACCTGTCGCTCGGCAACGAGCTGACGTGGGGAAGCCTCCGGTTGTATGGCCTGGTGACACACGAGAGCGGCGCGTTTTTCGGCAACTCGGACCGGCCCTACCGGATCCGGTTCCGCACGGGTGACGAGTACCTCTCGACGCTCGACTTCTCGAAGTGCCGTGCGGATGGCACCTGCGTCGAGCGCGAGATGCGGACCGCCAAGTCGGACTCGCTGTTCGACTACTGGAACCTGGTCAGCGCGAACGACACGCGGGACAACTGGCGCATCCGCGAGGTGTCGCTCGTCTTCACGCTGCCGCGTGACTTCACGAGCCGCCTCGGCCTCGGCAGCACGACGCTGACGCTGGCAGGCCAGAACCTGTACTGGTGGGATGACTGCAACTGCCTCGACCCGAACATGACGTACCTCGGCGGGGCGGACTTCGGAGAGTCGGCTGGCTTCCTGGCCATGCCGACACCGAGAATGTTCAAGCTCAGCTTACGAACATCCTTCTAGGCTCGGCCGGCAGGATCCGGGGCGAGGACGCCCCGGATCCCGCCGCAACCCGTTTGCAGTCGTTTCACCACAACCAGAGGAACGGGAATGCCAGCAATGAAAAAGCTTCTGCCACGCAAGCTTGCCGCGATGCTGCTCACGGCGTTCGTGGCTTCCGGGTGCAGCGGTATGCTCGATGTCGAAGACCCGTCGCGCTATATCGATGAGAACCTCAATGATGAGCGGACCTTCGCGGCGCTCGCCAACGGCGTCGAAGGCAATTTCACGACCATGGCCGGTGTCGTCATCAACTCCGGGCTGCTCTCCGACGAGTTGATGCACACCGGCACATGGACGGGTTACGAGGACGCCGACAAGGGTCGCTACCGGGCCGGCGACGGGTCCGATGCCGGCGCCAGCGGATCCTGGCTGGTCACTCGCACGCAAGCACAGAAGGCCGAAGAACGCTTCGTCAAGGTTCTCGGTGATGCGGCTTACGACAAGGAATACACGGCGCGCGTGAAGGCCGTGGAGGGGTGGACTTACCTCCTCATGGGCATGTATGCCTGTGAAGGTGTCGCCACGCCGAACGGGCCGGCCGTCTCCGACATCGAGATGTACAAAGCGGCCATCCCGGTGCTGACGCGCGCCATCGAGCTGGCGACGCGTGCCAAGCTCACCAACTACGCCAACATGGCCCGCGCCGGTCGCGCGCGCGCCAACCTCATGGCCGGGAACTTCGACGCGGCGCTCGCGGACGCCCAGGCCATTCCGGCCGGGTTTTCGTACTTCGCCAAATTCTCCGAGCAGGGCACGAGCAATGCGCTCGTGACCCTCATTCACCACACCGAGAACAAGGCGGCCGGCCTCGACTCCCGCCGCTGGAGCCAGGTCGACACGATCGCCGGGTTCCTCCGCGACAAGTGGTCGAACGAGCTCGACACGCGCGTCAAGATCGTGCACCGCGTCGGCAACCGGCTCGGCGTCGATGGCCGCACCAAGTATTACAGCCACGACAAGTACAAAGTCCGTGGCGACGACATCGCGATGACGCACTGGCGCGAGATGCGCCTGATCGAGGCCGAGGTGCATTATCGGAAGGGCAACCTGCAGCTCGCCATCGATCGGATGAATGTCGTGCGGGCATCCGCGAACCTGCCTGCCCTCGCCAATCCAGGGACGCCCCAGGGCGTGCTCGACCGGCTGCTCGAAGAGCGGTTTGCCACGTTGTTCCTCGAGGGCCAGCGGGCCAACGACCTCTATCGGTTCAACCTGTTCCCCTCCGTCATCGGCACGGGGTACAGCACGAAGTTCCCGTTGAACACGAATGAGGTCCGCAACAACCCGAACATCACTCCCATCCGGGATTGCCCGAAGGTCAGCTGAGCGCGTGCGTCCTCCGAAGGAGGCGAGGCCCCGTCCCCCCGGGACGGGGCCTCGTTTTTTCCGGCCCGCCGTTGGCGGACGGGATCGAAGCTCGCGTCCCCGGACCCTTGTGGAGGAGCCCGCAAACACGAATCATGCGGGGCGTCCGTATCCACTTTCGGATGCGATCCGCCGCCCTCACCCTTCCACCCTTGGCACGAGGCTGATCCCATGAGGCAAGTATGGCGCGGGACCGTCGGGCTCGTCATAGCCGCGACGGGTGTGCTCGCCACGGCCGGAACCGGCCACGCCCAGCGGGCGCAATTGACGCATACCGACTACCAGCGTGCGGAGCGATTCCTCGACTGGCACGCGTCGTCCTTGGTTGCCGGCGACCAGGTCAATCCCCGCTTCCTGAAGGACACGGACCGATTCTGGTATCGCAACAAAACGATGGCCGGCCACCAGTTCGTGCTCGTTGATCCGGTCGCGAACACGCAGCAGCCGGTATTCGATCACGCCCGGCTGGCCGCGGCGATGTCGCTGGCGGCCGACACGTCGTTCGAGGGACACAAGCTGCCGTTCCAGACGTTCGACTTCGAGAACGGCGAGCGGTCCATCGTCTTCGACGCGCGCAAGCGGCGGTTCCGCTGCACGATCACCGACTATACGTGCACGCTGGGCGATACGTTGGCGAACACGAGCCGCTTCGTGGCATCGCCGGACTCGACGGTCGAGGTCTTCTACAAGGACTACAACCTGTGGATGCGGCCGATCGGCGGCGGGGACTCGACCCAGCTGACGACGGACGGCGAGCGGTTCTGGTCGTACGGCGCGAGTGAGTTCCGGCCCGGTCAGCTGCTTCGCGACCGCAACCCGGATCCGCCGCGGCCTCAGGTGATGTGGGCCCCGAACTCGAAGAAGCTGCTGGTCTACCGGACCGACGAGCGGAACGTCAACCACCACCATTACATCTCCTACACGTCGCAGCGGCCGCGTCACTTCTCGCAGCCGTACGCGTTGCCGGGCGACTCGATCGTACCGGTCCCGACCGTGCACGTCATCGACATCGAGACGAAGCAGAACATCGGGCTCAAGCTGGACCCGGTCGCGAACCAGCTGTCAATGCGCGGCTCGCCTCGCGACTCGGTGTGGTCGCGGGATTCGAAGACGTTCCGTTTCCATTACCTGACGCGGGCGTCCAAGGCGATGTATCTGGTCGAGGGCGACGCCGAGACCGGAGCGTGGCGGTTCCTCGCGGCCGACAGCGCCAAGACCTGGGTCGAGACGAATCCGCAGGGCGGGCCGAGCTGGACGCTCACCTCGAACGGGCAGGACGTGATCTGGTGGTCGGAACGCGATGGCTGGGCGCACCTGTATCGCTTCGACGGCCGCAAGAGCGAAGCGTTTGTCACGGCCGCGCAGCAGGATGGCGACGGCGAGGGCGGCAGTGCTTCGGTCGCGACGGGCTCACGGACCGTGAACGCCGCGGCGACCGTGCTCAAGAATCGCATCACCGCGGGTGCCTTCTTCGTCAAACGCGTCGAGTTCGTCGATGAGGCGACCGGTTCCATCTACTTCACGGCGCATGGCCGCGAGCAGGGTCGGATCCCGTACTACGCGCACCTGTACCGGACCGACATGAATGGATCGAGCGTGACGCTGCTCACGCCCGAGGACGCGAACCACGACATCACGTTCACACCTAGTGGCCGTTTCTTCATCGACACCTATTCGCGCGTGGAGGCACCGCCCGTTACCGTCCTTCGGTCCGCTCGGGATGGCCGCATCATCCGTACGCTCGAGACTGCGGACATCTCGCGCATCAAGGAGATGGGCTGGGTCGCACGCGAAGTCTTCACCGTGAAGGCGCGGGACGGAGTCACGGACCTGTACGGCGTCATCTACTTTCCGAGCAATCTCGATCCGTCCAAGAAGTATCCGGTCGTCGAATACATCTATCCTGGACCGCAGGTCGGTAGCGTCCGGCCGTGGAGCTTCGCCGTGGGCAGCGAGAACCGCGCCATGGCAGAGCTCGGCTTCATCGTCGTCACCATCGACCACCTCGGCACGCCCATGCGGTCGAAGGCGTTCCACGACAACTACTACGGGAACTTCATCGACAACGGTCTACCCGATCACATCGAGGGCCTGAAACAGCTCGCCGCGCGTTACCCCTTCATGGACCTCGACCGCGTCGGCATCTGGGGCCATTCCGGCGGTGGCTTCGCATCCACCGATGCGATCCTGCGCTTCCCCGAGTTCTACAAGGTCGCGGTCTCGGGAGCGGGCAACCACGACAACGCCAGCTACAACATCTATTGGGCGGAGAAATACCAGGGCCTCATGAAGAAGGACACCGTCAAGGGCACCGACAACTACAAACCGTCCGCCAACAAGACCTACGCGAAGAACCTGCAGGGCAAGCTGCTCCTCATGCACGGCGACATGGACGACAACGTCCACCCTGCCATGACCATCCAGCTCGTCGATGAGCTCATCAAGGCCAACCGCGATTTCGACCTCGTCATCGCGCCCGACCGCGGCCATGGCCTCAACGAGCCCTATTTCGTCAGGCGTCGCTGGGACTACTTCGTGCGCCACCTGATGGGCGCCGAGCCGCCCGCCAACTACGAGATCCAACGGGGCAGCTCCGGCAACTAATCGCGCGCGCCTTCTCACCCATCCCTCCCGTCGCCATTCCGAGCGGCGGGAGGGATCTTCTTTCACGTGGCCCTCGCCTGGCCTTCGACCGCTTCGGCAACGCCGTTCGTCCTTTCCGCTCATCCCAGGCGCACATAGTAGCCCGTTCATGAGAATGGTGTCTCAATAAGACGCCGTGCCGCGTTTCCTTCCGTCAGTACGATGCCCCGCCACAGGCGAGGGCAGGACCCGAGGGAAGGAGTGTGTGTGATGGCTCGGTGGACGGTCTCGAGTGCGGCGCTGGCAGCGACTTTGGCGCTGGTGTCGGTTTCCTCGCCGGTGGCGGCGCAGACGGGGACGGTGACGGGAGAGGTGAGGGACAACGTGACGGGGCAGCCGCTGAACGGTGTGCAGCTCACGGTGGTGGGAACGCAACGTGGTGGTGTGACCGATGCGCGCGGGCGGTTCCTGATCCCAAGCGTGCCGGTAGGGGCCCAGACGGTGGAGGCGGTTTATATCGGATATCGCACCGAGCAGCAGGCGGTGACGGTGACGGCCGGCGAGACGGCGACGCTGAGTCTTTCGCTGGGTGTGAGTGCGGTGACGCTGGATGAGGTGGTGGTGACGGGCACGGCGGGGGCGGTCGAGAAGAAGCAGCTGGGCGCGACGCTGGCGACGGTGGACGTGTCGCGGGTCCAGGAATCGGTGCCGGTGCCGGACCTGAGCTCGGTGTTGAGCGCGCGGGTTGCCGGGTTGCGATCGATCAATCCGACGGGTGGTGCGGGTGCGGGGAAGGATCTGCGCATTCGCGGCACGACGAGTCTGGAGCTGGGTCAGCGGCCGGTCATCTACGTGGATGGTGTTCGCGTCGACAACCGTTCGACGGAGTGGGGTGCGTTCGGTGGCACGGCGTGCTGCTCGTTCAGTGGAGGTGCGGGCGAGGACCGGCTGTCGGACATCAATCCGAACGACATCGAGCGGATCGAGATCATCAAGGGCGCGGCGGCGGGCACGCTGTACGGATCAGAGGCGACGAACGGCGTCATCCAGATCTTCACGAAGCGCGGCCGCAGCGACAGCGCGCCGCGTTGGACGCTGTCGACGACGGCGGGCGTCTCGCGGATGCGCGAGAACATTGCGACGAAGCTCTACCCACAGTTCCGGGGACCGGACGGGTTCCGTGCGCTGGATGCGAACGAGACGCTGATCGAGAACGGTGCCTACCAGGCGCTGGATGTGACAGTGCAAGGTGGCGGGCAGGCGGTCACGTATTTCGTGTCCGGCGGATTCTTGAGTGACGAGGGCTCGATCCAGCCGAACTACCATCGGCGTGGCACGCTGCGGCTGAACCTGAGCTGGCTGCCGTCGCAGAACCTGTCCTTCGATGTGACATCGTCGTTCACGCGATCGAAGATCCTGTCGCTGCAATCCGGGAACAACTGGACGGCGCTGTACGGCAACGCCGTGTTGGGCAATCCGCTCACGGCGACGACGGACCGACCCTACGGCGAGCCATGGGTGTCGGTATCCGCGATCAAGGCGATGGAGACGTTCGATGACGCCAACCGCTGGACGGGCGGCGTCACGCTCAACTACACGCCCACGCCGAACTTCACGCACAAGGTTCAGGTCGGCCTGGACGCGGTGACTGAGGAGAAGTCACGGCTGTTCCCATTCGGTGAGAACTACGGGCCGGCCGGCGTCGTGGATGGCGAGCGAAACCTGGCGTTCCGGTCGGCGCCGACGGTGACGGCGGATTATCTGGGCACGGTGAGCTTCGACCTGGGCTCGAGCCTATCGTCCCGGTTCTCGTTCGGCGGCCAGGGCTACTGGCAGACGGAACGTCGCAGCCAGTCGATCGGGAAGGGTTTCGCGGGGCCGGGTGTGACGACGGTGGATGCGGCGAAGTTGACGTTTGGCGCAGAGCGGTTCCAGGAAGAGGTTCAGGTCGGCGCGTTCGTGCAGAACCGGCTGGGCTGGCAGGACAAGGTGTTCCTGACGACGGGCCTGCGCGTGGACGGCAACAGCGCGTTCGGCGACGAGTACGGATTCCAGGCGTACCCGAACGTGCAACTGGCGTACGATGCCTCGCGCGACGGCTGGGTGCCATCGCCCTTCAGCAATCTGCGGCTGCGCGGCGCCGTTGGCACGTCCGGGCTGGCGCCGGGCGCATTCGACAAGTTCCTCACGTTCGCGCCGTTCACGGCGCTGGATGACGAGGCGGCGGTGCGTGCAGATCAGGCGGGCAACGACGACCTGGCGCCCGAGAAGACGATCGAGTACGAGGTCGGCTTCGACGCCGGCTTCCTGTCCGATCGAGTCGGCATCGAGTTCACGGCGTACCAGCGCGATGTCCGCGACCTGATCACGACGGTTCCGGTCGCGCCGAGCCAGACGTTCGGCAATGCGCCGCGCTCGAACGTGGGCAGCGTCCGTGATCGTGGGCTCGAGGTCACGCTGCGGGCAACGCCCGTCGAAGGCAGCCGTGTTCGCTGGAGCACGGACGTGCGCTTCGACACGAACGAAAACGAGATCACCGATCTGGGCAGTGAAGGCGGGCAGAAGGTCCTGGTGCGGGGCAGCCGGACGGCGGCATCGAACCAGCTGCGCGTGGGACTGCCCGTCCTGAACTTCTGGATGCGGCCGCCGACCGGCTACAACCCGCAGACGCGGACGCACACGCGTGGCGACACGGCGGTCTACATGGGCCAGGCGCTGCCCAAGTGGAATCTGTCGTGGGGCAACCAGCTGCGCTTCGGCAACTTCACGCTGTACGGTCTGGTGTCCGCCGAGAAGGGCTCGATCTTCAACAACGGCGATCGTTCCTTCCGCATCCGGCAGAAGGCCGGTGATGAGTATCTGTCGACGCTGGACGCGAACGGAGCGCCGACGGCGGTCACGGACTCACTGGTCAACTACTTCACGCTGTTCCAGGCGTACGACAAGCGGGACAACATCCGGATTCGTGAGCTGACACTGTCGTACCTGGTACCGGACGGGCTCAGTTCGAAGCTCGGCCTCGGGCGGACCACGCTCACGTTGGCCGGCAAGAACCTGCACTGGTGGGACGACTGCAATTGCGAGGATCCCAACATGAATTACCTGGGCGGATCTTCGTTCGGCGTCGGTCAGGGCTTCCTCGCGACGCCGGCGCCGCGCCAGTTCCTGCTCACGCTGCGAACCAGTTTCTGAAGTGATTGGCGGCGGCCTTCGCGACGGTCGGGTGCCGCCGACGAACCCATGACGATGCCGACGAGGTGACCGAATATGCGAAACGGATTTCTCGGGAGGTCCCGACTCACGATCGCCGTGGCCGTCCTGACCGGCACGAGCCTGGCCGCATGCGATCTGCTCGACGTCGAGGACCCCTCTCGCTTTACCGATGACGCGCTGAACAGCCCGCTCGCGCTGCAGGCCGTGGCAAACGGGATCGAGGGTGATCTCCACCTGGCCTTCGACTCCTACGTCATTTTCGCCGCGCTGCTGTCGGACGAGTACATGCACACGGGCACGTGGACGCAATACGACGACATGTCCACGGGCCGCATCCGTGCGGAGGGCGTGGGCAACGACGGCGGGATTCAGGGCGCGTACCTGCAGCTCAGACTCGCGGCCAACCGGGCAGAGGAGCGGCTGCGTCGCGTGATGGGCGACACGGCGACGCGGTCGCCCCTGCTTGCGCAGGTAAAGTCTGTGGAAGGCTGGGCGAATCTGCTCATCGGTCAGTTCAACTGCGAGGCGCCGCTCGCGCCGGGCGGACCGGCCGTGCCCGACACCGCCGTGATCCGGGCCGCCATTCCCATATTGAGCGAGGCCATCACGCTCGCGCAGGACGCTGGCGCCGCCGCTGGCCGTTTCCGCGACTTCGCCCGGGCCGGCCGCGCGCGCGCCAATCTGCTTGTCGGCAACTTCGACGCCGCACTCGCCGATGCGTCTTCGCTGCCCGACGGGTTCCGCTACCTCGCGAAGTTCAGCACGGCGACGGGTGCGCAGAACAACCTCGTCTTCGACAATACCCATTCGACCCGGCGCAAGGCGGCCGGTGTTCGCGATGTGTTGTGGCCCCGGGTCGACACGATTCGCGGGTTCTACCTGGATCCCGCGACGGGCGCCCCCGATCCGCGAGTTCCTATCTCCCATCGCAACGGTGTCCGTGGCGTGGACGGCAAGACGCGGCACTTCAGTGCGAACAAGTACACGACGCTGGATGCCGACATCCCGATGACACACGGCATGGAGATGCGTCTGATCGAGGCCGAGGTGCACTGGCGCAAGGGTGACTTCGCGGCGGCGATCGAACGCATCAATCGGGTGCGCGGCGCGGCGGGGTTGCAGGCGATCCAGAACCCCGGCACGTCCGCGGGCGTGCGGACTGCGCTGTTGAATGAGCGGTTCGCGCAGCTGTTCCTGGAGGGTCAGCGGCTGCACGACCTGCACCGTTTCGGTCTGGTCGGTTCGCTGCTCGGGACCGGTCGCGCCACGAAGTTCGCGCTCGACTTCAACGAGATCATCCGCAGTGACGCGATCCCGGACGCCGTGCCGGGGCGCTGCCCGTCGATCAGCTGACCTCCGGGGCGGGGGGG
>JBFJPA010000027.1:0-17210 GCA_041617355.1 Longimicrobiales bacterium | reverse complement strand
GAACCCATCGTGCTCGCGCCGGACTACGGCGAGGACCAGGGTCCGCACGATGCTTTACGGAACTACGCGATTCGGCGATTCGACGGTGCCTTCTGCAGCATCGTGAGTCCGCGCCGCCTGCTTCGCTTCGCCGCGATCTGCCGCCACGCCATTGCCGCGACTCGGCCCGATCTCGTGCATGGCGTGGATCCGCCGGCGCAAATGGCACTCGCCGTGTTGTCCCGCTTCGGCCTTGTGCCACGCCATGTCCTCACGGTGCACGGCACGGAGCTGCTGCGATATCGGGCGGAGACACTACCCCGTTTGTGGATGCGCAACGGCTTCGCGCGGGCGGACGCCGTCTGTGCCGTGAGCCGCCACGTCCTCGATACACTGCTGGCGGGGTTCCGGATCGATCCTGGACGCGCCTTCACCTCGCACCCCGGGATCGCGCCGGCCTGGCATGACTCGCCGCCGACGGACCGGGCGGTAACTCGACGCCTCTGGAAAGTGAACGATGGAGACGCCGTCGTGCTGACAGTCGCGCGGGTCGTCGCAGAAAAAGGCCAGGACCGCGTCGTCGCCGCGTTGGCCCGTCTGCCCGAGGCGCTGCGGGCGCGTTTCCTCTATGTCGTGGCCGGTACCGGCCCGGATCCCTTCGCCCGTCAGCTCGACGAGGCGGCCGTCGCCGGCGGCGTCCGGCTCCTCCGGACCGGCGCCGTCCCGGATGCCGAGTTGATCCGGCTTTACGACGCCGCCGACCTCTTCATCATGCTCAGCCGTCAGACGCCGAAGCGGCTCGAGGGCCTCGGACTGACCTACATCGAAGCCGGCTCACGAGGGCTGCCTTCGATCGCCTGTGACACGGGCGGCGTGCCAGAGGCCGTCCTCGACGGTTCGACCGGCGTTCTCCTGCCCGGTAACTGCCCGGCCGAGGACATCGCCACCGTCCTAGCACGGCTTGGCGCAGACCCGCCGGAACGGACCCGACTCGGGTTCGGCGCTCGCGCGCACGCCCGGGCGTTTACCTACGCGAATCACGCGCGCGAGGTGTACGAGCGGGCCGGCCTGCTGGGGTGAAACGCTTGCTTCACATGAACCCGCATGGGTACCATCGAGTCGTGACCGCAGAATCGGAGCACTCGTGAGCACCGTCGTCGCGCCCCCGAAGCCCAGTCCCGCTCGCTCGGATTCGCCGCCCGCGCCGACGCGTGTGCCCGGGTCGGTCCATGCGGTCGTCTTTTCGTCGCTCAGCGTACTCATCGGCGTGATCTGGGACATTTCCTGGCACCAGAGCATCGGCCGCGACACGCTGTTCAGCCCGCCCCACCTCGCGATCTACCTCGGCGGTGTCGTCGCTGGCATCGCGTGCGGGTGGGTCGTGCTGCGCGCGAGCTTCGTCCAACGATCGGAGAGCATTGCCGCCGTCTCGTTCTGGCACCTGTTCCGCGGACCGCTCGGCGCCTGGATCTGCATCTGGGGCACGTTCGCGATGCTCACGTCGGCCCCCTTCGATGACTGGTGGCACAACGCGTTCGGCCTGGACACGAAGATCCTGAGCCCGCCGCACGCGGTCCTCGCCGCCGGCATCGGTGCGATCAACCTCGGCGCGTTGCTGATGGTTGCGCCGCTGTTCAACGAGGCGCAGGGCAGCGCTCGCCGAACCCTCGCCTGGCTCTACGTCGTGACGTGGGGACTCCTGCTGCTCATGGCCGGTACCATTACGTCCGAGTACCAGTACCGGATCTACATGCACGGCTCGATGTTCTACCGGTCCGCCGCGCTCGCCTTCCCACTGATTCTCGTGGCGGCGGCACGGTCCGCTCCGCTCCGCTGGCCGGCCACGATGACGGCCATCGTGTACTCCGTCGTCACACTTGCCATGATGTGGATTTTGCCGCTGTTCCCTGCAGAGCCCAAGCTGGCGCCGATCAATCACCCGGTGACGGCCATGGTGCCGCCGAGTTTCCCGCTGCTGCTCGTGGTTCCCGCATTTTTCATCGACGTTGTCATGCGACGCTTCGGCGAGGACGGTCGTGACAACCTGCTGGCGATCGTGCTGGGCGTGCTGTTCGTGGTGCCGTTGATGCTTGCACAGATGCCGTTCGCGACGTTCCTGATGTCGGATCTCGCACAGAACCCGCTATTCGCGGCGGACAACTTTCCGTATCAGGTCAGCCACAACTCGTACTACTACCGACGGCTCTTCGTGCCGACCGACGCCAACACCGCGGCGTTCCGAATGGGTCTGCTCGCGGCGATGGGATCCGCCATGGTGATGGCGCGCCTCGGCCTCGGCTGGGGTCGCTGGCTACGCCGCGTTCGGCGCTGACCACCATGGCTGCGACCTGTTTCGGGACGTCCGCACACACGGACCGGTGGCGGCGGATCGTCGCGTCGTTTTCGTTGCCTGCCCTGCTCGTGCTGCTGCTGGCCGCACACATCGGTGACAGCAACTCGTACTACCGCGGCTCGGCCGGACCGTACACCGTGCAAGTGATCGTGCGACACCCGGGCGTCGTGCCCGGACTGGCCGACATCACGGTGCGTGTCGAAGACGAGGGCGTGACGCGCGTGACCGTCCGGCCTGTGCATTCGGCCCTCGGACTCGACGGCGCGCCGCGGCCGGACGTGGCGACACCCGTGCCCGGCGAGCCCGGCCTGTTCGCCGCGCAACTTTGGTTCATGACGCTCGGTGCCTACAGTGTTCACGTCGAGGTCGACGGCGCCGCGGGCAGTGGAACGGCCGTCGTGCCTGTCAACTCGTTGGCCACGCGAACGCTGCCGATGAGCGCTACGCTGAGCGTCGTGCTGGCCGCGCTCGGCCTCTTCCTCGCGGTCGGCCTGCTCACCATCGTGCGCGCCGCAGTGCTCGAGAGCACGGTTCCACCGGGCGATACGCCGACGGCCGCGCAGCGCAGGCGCGCGCACGTTTCCGTCGGATTGGCCGTCGTATTGCTCTTCCTCGTCGTCACGGGTGGCCGTGCATGGTGGAACGCCGAAGCGAACGCCTACCGTGGCATTCTCTTCCAGCCCCTCGCGCTGCGCGTCGCACCCGCGACGATCGCTGGTGTGCGCGTGCTCGACATGGAAGTGGGTGACCGGAACTGGCTCGGCACGGCGACGTCACCGATCGTGCCGGACCACGGCAAGCTCCTGCACGGCTTCCTCGTCCGCGTACCCGACCAGGATGCGTTCGCCCACGTGCACCCGTGGCCCATCGGCGAACGTCGCTTCCGACTGCCGCTGCCGCCGTTGCCGCCCGGCCGGTACGTGTTCTACGGTGACATCGTGCACGAGACCGGATTCTCACAGACGCTCGTCACGGAAGTGGATCTCGACGCGGGCCAATCGCAGTGTGAGTTGGCGGACGCCTGCCCGGCCGCGGACCCCGATGACGCGTGGTGGACGGGACCGGCGCAAACGGAGGATGACGCGGTCTTCGAGGATGGCGCCTCGCTCCGCTGGCTGCGTCCGGTGGAGCCGATCATCGCGGGTCAGCCCTTCGAGCTTCGATTTGCCGCGACTGACGGCGCTGGCCAGGCGTTGCCGCTCGAGCCGTACATGGGCATGGCTGCACATGCCGCCGTGCGGCGGGATGACGGTTCGGTGTTCGTGCACTTGCACCCCACCGGCTCCATTTCGGTCGCCGCACAGCAAGCCCTCGCCATCCGCGCGGCGCGCGACACGGCCGCGACCGCCGCCCACTGGATGCACGCAGCCGGCGCTCCTGACGGCCTCGTCTCGATCCTGTACGCGTTCCCGAGGGGAGGCCGCTATCGTCTCTGGGTGCAGGTCAAGGCGGCCGGCGAGACCCGCACCGCCGCTTGGGACGTGACCGTCGCCGATCCACGGTGAGCTCGCGCCGACGGCGCGAACGGGCGGAGACGGGCGCAGCAACGCCTCAAGCCGGCCCGAGATAATCCCGGCGAAAGGAATGGTGAGTCAGAGCCTCTGCCGGCGCGCCGAGCCCGTGAGTCGTTCCGCCCGTCATCCAGGTCACACTCGTCGCGAGATCCAGCAGCAGCCGCACTTCGTGACCGGTCGCGAGAACCGCGCACCCTGCCGCGGCGAGTGAACGCAGCGCATCCGCGATCCGCTCGGCGTCGCGTGGCGCGATGCCGAGGAACGGCTCGTCCGCGACGAGACAGACGGGGCTCCGCGCCAGGGCCAACGCCATTTCGACACGGCGCCGCTCGCCCGTGGACAACTGGACGGCCTGCCGATCGAAGAACACGTCCACACCGAGCGCCGCAACGGCAGCCCGCGAGTCGACGCCGAAACGCTCCTCCAGGCGGTCGAAGTGATCGCCGACGGTCAGCAGCGATGAAAGCAGGCCGCGCTCGGGCAGGAAGAAGAGGCCGGCGGCAGCAAACGTGTGCAACCGGGGCCGCGCCACGTACCGGCCGCGCCAGCGGACGCTGCCCCAGTCCGCGGCGGTCGAGCCGATCATAATGCGCAGCAATGTCGTCTTGCCGCAGCCGTTCCGGCCGAGCAGCGTGGCGATCTCGCCGGCGTGAACAGCGAGCGTCGCCGCACTGAGCACGCGCCTGCGACCGAACGTCCGGCCGACCGAATCCGCAGCCAAAACCTCGGTCCGCATCAGGAGGCGTTCACGAAAGCCGCCAGTGCGAGCGAGAGCGGAACTTCCAGCGTGAGCGACGCGGTGAATGCGATGGCGAAGGCATGCCGCGCCCCCACGCCCAAGTTCGCCAGGAAGAGGTCCTCGCGAACACCCTTCAGATCCACGACCAGGACGAGACCGACCACCGCCGCGAACAGCGGGACCACGGCGGGCGCGATCGCGAATCCGACACCCAGGGCGGAACCGCCCGCCGCGATGACGAGGCGGAGTACCGCCCACAGGAACACGGACCGCACGAGCAGCGTCCGGGCCGTGCGCCGCCCGATTCGCGGGCGCCACCCACCAGTGTGATCGTGACCTGTCATGCCTGCCCCGGGCTGCCCGGACCGTGTGCCGACGGACCCCGGCAACATCGACACCGGCGCGAACGCGAACAAGGGGGCCGTTCACGAAGGGGGCTCGGAAATCCGGGTCCGTGAGATCCACGTACAGGAACGCGACCGAGTTCGCCGCCTGCTCGCGCGAACGGCAGTCCGGACCGATTGTTGCCACGACGCGTCCCAGGCCAGCAACGATGTCGTCATTGCTGCGCGTTCCGCAGCCGCGCCATTGTCAGTCCCGTTGCGGCGGCCATTGCGGTTGGCGGCCGTCTTCATCCGTAAAGCCGTACACCTTCGCCAGCTCACCGACCAGGAACGTCCGGCCCGTTTTCTCCAGCACGTCCGCATCCGCCGCAAGCGCCGCCGCGGCCCGCCCCACGTACAACGGCGAGCTCGTCTCATCCTCGAGCGGCCCGAACCGCTCTGCCAGACTCGGATCCTGGTCGTAGTGATGCCGCACCGCCTCCGTGCGCGTGAACCCCGGATGCAGCGATAGCGCCGCAATGCCGTGCGCGCGCAGCTCCTGCGCCATCGCCCACGCCAGCGTGTCCACCGCCACCTTCACCGTGTGGTACAGGACACTGCCCATGTACTGGTCGCCGTTGCTGGCCGAGATGTTCAACACGAGCCGCCCAGCCCGCTCCACCATCAGCGGCGCGGCCATCCGACTCGCGAGGTAGTGCGCGCGCAGGCCCGCGTTGACCATGCCATCCCACCACTCCGCCGGCTCTTCCCAGAACGGAACCTCCCACTTCGATGGGCTCCACTGCTCGTAGCCGCCCCACACGTTGTTCACGAGAACGTCGAGTCGCTTCTCATCCCGCCGCAGCCGCTCGATCAACGCCGACACCTGCGCATCGTCCCGATGGTCACAGACGACGGCCACGCCGCGGCCGCCGGCCGCCGTCACCGCGTCCGCCGTCTCCTCGACCGTGCCGGGCATGCCATCGGTGCGCGGCCCTCCGGCGCGGCTCCGCCCCGTCACCCATACGGTCGCGCCCGCCTCGCCCAGGCCGACCGCGATGCCACGACCGACGCCGCGGCTCGCGCCGGTCACGAGAGCGACCATCCCCTTCAGATCCGGCATTCCTCCTCCATTAATGAACATTGTTCATGTGCCGGAATCCCCACGTCTGTCAGGCTTGCCGGGATCAGGCCGAACGGACCGCCATCAGGAAGCGGGTGAGCTTTGCCTCATCGAGCCGGCCGTCGGTGCGAACGCCAGTGCACAGATCGAGACCGAAGGGACGGACGCTGCGGATCGCGTCAGCGGCGTTATCAGGACGGAGGCCGCCGGCGAGCCAGACGGGCACGGCGACGGCGTCGACGATGGCGCGGCTCAAGCTCCAGTCGTGGACGCGGCCGGTCCCGCCCAGCTCCTTGACCGGAGCGGATGGGTTGCCGGAATCGAGCAGGAGTGCGTGCACGAGGTCGGCCACTTCACGGGCCAGCTCGAGCGCATCGGGCCCGGTCACGTGGATGACTTGAACGAGGGCGATGCCGGGGAGCGCCTCGCGCAGGATGCGCAGCTGGTCGAACGGCACGGCGTCGACGAGTTGGAGCGTGTTGACGCGCGTGCGTCGCTGTTGGTCGATGATACCTGCTGCATCGGTGCGGGACGTGAGCAGGAACGAGGCGACGCCGGGTGGCACGCGGGCCGCGATGTCGGCGATGTCGTCGTCGGCGATGACGCCAGGCCCGCTCGGCATGGCCGAGACGAGGCCGAGTGCGGACGCGCCGAGCCGTATGGCGAGACGGGCCTCATCGGCGTCGGCGATACAACAGACCTTGACCCGCGCGGTGGTCATGGTTGCGTCAGGAGTCGTGCGACCGCGGCCTGGAGCTCGTCGGGCGTAAACGGTTTGGCGAGGGTCGCGCTGGCGCCGAGGAGCTCCGCGTCGATGAGCGGACCGGCGATGTCGCCGTAGAGCCCGCCGGACACGGCCAGAATACGCAGGTCCGGCCACTCGGCGCGGAGCTCCTGAATGGTTTCGATGCCTTCCTTCTCGGGCATGTACAGGTCCGTGATGACGAGGTCGGGCCTGCGGGTCCGGAATTTCTGCAGACCCTCGGCGCCGTTGGCGGCGAACTCGACGGCGTGATCGGCGCGTTCGAGGATGCGGCCAATGATCCTGCGGACGGCGGCGTCATCATCGATGACCAGAATCCGAGCCATGAATCAGCGTGTGATGCGCCGCACGACCTGGCGGGCTTGTCCACGGACAGGGATTCCGTTCATGCCCAGGCCCGGCAGGTCCGCCATTCCGCTCGTCGTGCCCTGTTCGACGCGGTAGACGAGGAACCGGCCCACCGGATCCCAGAGCGCGGTCGCCGCGGATGTCCCCTGCAGCGATTGGCGAACTTCGACGCCCTGCGATTCACCCGAGATCTGCATCTCGGTGGAGATCTCGGACGTGATCAGCGCGAGCGATTGGCCGTCCACAATCGAATCACGGGCCCAGGTCGATCGTATGATCTGTGTGACGACGGACTGCATGCCGCCCTGCTCCTCCGTGGTACGAACCGTATCGGTCCACAACGCACCGCGCGTGACGGCGCGGCCCGGCAGCCGCACGAAGAACGCATTGTACAGGGCGGCAGGCGATGTGACCTGTGCGAGCGCGCCTCGAAAGCTCGGCGCGTTGACGAAGCGGACCCCGCCATCGGGCGCGACGTGCAGGGTCGCGGGGCCGGGCTTCTGCGCGTCCCCCACGTTGACCGGCGCTCCCGCCGGGCTGGAGAAGCTGCCGCTCAGCGTATTCACGGTCGCGGTCACGCGCAGGCTGTCGCCGCCAGCCGCGTAGGCGAGATCGGCGGTCACGCGGGTCGCCATGTCGATGGGCGCGGCGCCCATCCCGGGGATGTCCATGACGAAGCCGCCCGTATCGGCGAGTTCGTAGCGGAGCGTCGGCGAGGCGGGCATGGCGTGAGCCAGTGCCGGCGCCGGCGTCGCCTGGGTCGGCGGGCCGCCCGGCGCACACGCGGCGGCGAGCAGCAGGAGCGGCACGGTGGTAGGGCGTCGCATCATCTGGAATCCTTTCCCGGGAACGTTCCCGGCGAACGATGGTGGTAGCGCTTCGGCAGGGCAACACGGGGTGGCCTCCGGGCAGCGCGGCGGAGACCCGAGCGTTACCTTCGGCGGTGCCATGCGCCGCGACTCGTGGGCGCAGCGACCACCCGAGCGATCGACAACCGACTGGCGATGCAACCGCGAACCAAGCCGCTGCGTGTAACCCGGGGCGGCGTGTTCGCCTCACTCGCGGTCTTCGCCGTGGCGGCGTTGTGTGTCCGCCTCGGTTTCTGGCAGCTGGACCGGCGGGCGCTGAAGCAAGCGGCGAACGACGTCCTGCACGCGCGGCAGGTCGACACACCCCTGACGATCCGTGGCCTGCTAGGGGACACGACCGGGCTTCGCTTCCGCCGGGCCGTTGCCGCGGGCAGTTGGGATGGCGAACGCACGATCGTGCTGCCGGGTCGCGCCTACCGTGGCGTGCCGGGCGCACACGTGCTCACGCCGCTGGTGCTCGAGGATGGCTCTGCCATACTCGTCAATCGGGGTTGGGCTCCAGCCGCGGATGCCGCGAGTGTGGATCCGGCCCTGTTCATTGTCGGCGGTTCCGTGACTGCGGAAGGGATGATCGATGGGTTTCCGGGCGCGGACGCGTCGCTGGCGCCGCGCGCCGGCACGGTCGCGCCGCAGGTTGAGTTCCGTCGCGTCTGGTATGCGATCGACGAAACACGTTTGCGGGAGCAGTTCCCGTATCGACTCGCCGATGCGACGCTTCGTCTCACACCGGCCACGACGGACACGGGGTTCCCCGTGCGGTTGGAGCCGCCAGTGCTCGACGCCGGTCCACACCTCGGCTACGCGATCCAGTGGTTTTCGTTCGCGGCGATCGCGATCATCGGTTGGAGCGTGATGGTGGCCAGGAACAGATCTGGAAGGAACCCATGAGCGGGGACTCGAACTGGCGCCTGCCACCGGATCTGGCCATGGGAGCGATTCGGCTGCGGGTCGCGAGCCTCGACCGCGCACTCGCGTTCTACGAGGGACTGCTCGACCTGAGCGTCGTCCAAACGAGCGCCGAGCACGTCGCCCTGGCCGCGCGCGCCGACCTGAACCCCCTCATCCACCTCGTGCCGCAGCCGGGGATCCGTCACCGGCCGGAGGGCACGCCGGGACTCTATCACTTCGCCCTGCTCTACCCGGATCGGCGCGACCTGGGGCGCACCCTGCTCCGCCTGTTCGAGCAGCGCTTGCCGTTTCAGGGATTCGCCGACCACGGCGTGAGCGAGGCCGCGTACCTGGCGGATCCCGATGGCAACGGCATCGAGCTGGCCGCCGACCGGCCGCGGGCCCAGTGGAAGCGGGACGACGGAGAGATCGTGATGGGAACGCAGGTGCTCAACGTGACTGCCCTGCTTCGCGCCGTGGATGGCGACCCGTGGATCGGACCCCCGGCCGCGACGCGCATTGGTCACGTTCACCTGCACGTCTCCGATCTCGACGCGGCAACGCGCTTCTACGCCGACGTGTTCGGCTTCACCATCACGAGCCGCCGATTCCCCGGCGCCACGTTCCTCGCCAGCGGCAGCTACCATCACCACGTCGCGGTCAACACGTGGGCGAAAAACGCCAGACCCGCCGACGACGAGATGGCCGGCATGGTCGAGTTCGCCGTCGGCCTCGCCGACGCGTCGACCCGCGAAGCACTGAGCGCGCGGCTCGCCGCCGCCGGCGCACCACTGGAGGAATGTGATGGCGGCTTTCTCACCGCCGACACCGATGGCAACCGGATTCGCGTCGAATCGAGCTAGTTCAGGATGCGCTCGACTTCTTCGTCACGGCGGCCCGCACGGCGGAGCGCGCCTTCGAGTCGGTCCCTCTCCGCTGGTGCGTGGCTGAGGGGCAGCTGCCCCCGACTGCGCAGGTCATCGAGGTAGTCGAGCCCACCCGAGCGCCGCACGAAATCGAGGATCGTGTTCAGCTCGCGGACGGCCTGGTCCGCGTCCATCTCTTCAAAGCTGGTCGGCAGCTCGATCGCGTCCAGCCACGCATCCATGTCGCTGCGCAGCTGGGTGAGGAACTCGCGGAGACCCGGGTCGAGCGCGTCGAAGTCGACGCGATCCCAATCGGGACGCGCCACGAGCAGCTTCATGTAGTACGTCCACGGCTCGACGATCGCCCAGCGCATCGCGGACCGCAATTCGGGGTCGGCGTGCATGGCATCGGCGACTGGCGGACTGACGCGATAATACTGCTCCTCGAACATCTCGAACCAGCGGCGACCCCACTGCATCTGGCGCAGCACGTTGTCCCGGATGCCACGCAGGAAGTGGATCTCCGGCGCGATCTCCGAGCCGAACGCGGCCGTGGCGATGATGCAGCGGCGCCCGGGCTGCGCCGGCATGCCGTAGAGGCTTTGCACACCGGAGATATCGTCCTGTGTGAGCGCGCGCTTGGTCAGATTCGATCCGATCGTTGGGGCCATCACGGCGCCGGTCACATTCGAGTGCGCGAGGCCGAGGATGTGCCCGATCTCGTGCAGCGCGACTGTCTCGACGTCGAACGCGCCGACGACCGCGCCGACCGACCACGTGTGCTCCTCGTCATCGAAGTGAACCGGCTTCGGCAGCGTGTTCGTGACAACGCCGCAGCCGGGCGGGAAGTCCGCGTGGGCGAGGGTACCGCCGACCATGCTGAGGTCGGGATCGCTGGCGGGGCGCCAGCCGATGCGGACGTTCGGACTGTCGTTCACGCCGACTTCGCGGAACGTCACCGGGATCACGGCCGCCCACGTGCCGAACGCGTTGCGCACGGCCTGGAACTCGGTGTTGCCGGGCACGTCGGCCGTGCCCGTGTCGAACGCGTAGGTGATCTCGCTCTGCTGCCACGAACAGGTCGTCGCAAACTCGACGCCGCGACTCAGATCCGGCATCGCGCAACGCGGCGTGGTCATCAACCGGCGCGTTCGCTCGTCGAACTCGTCGCTCTCCGGCAGATTCATGAAACGTTGGAATCGGGTCAGGGCCTCCGCGGTCGCGTCATCCAGGACGCCGCGGGCCGGGGCATCGGGCGCCGGCACGTATCCGAACCGCGAAAGGAACTCCTGCACATGCTCGAGACCGTCCTGCCGTTGCCCTTTCCGGACCGGCTTCAGCTCCGCGATTTGCGGAAACGCCTGCACCTCGTCGTTCGCCATGCTTCGCCTCCCGCTCAGGTGTCTGCGGAGGATCCTGCGTCAGACCCGGAGAATGTGATGCTGCGCACGATGCGCACGAGCGTGTCGCGCCCGGTGTCGGGCGGGCCGCGCACGACCATGGTCAGTCGTGCGGCGCGACCGTCCTGCGTGGTCAGCTCGGGAAAATGAACACCGACGAACCAGCCGCCGTCGGACTCTGCAAAGCTGATGATGCGCGCGGTCCTGCCGTTCACCGGCTCCGTCACGCTTTCGTAATCGCTTCGGTCGTCGTAGCGGTTGAGCGGGTCGCTGAACAGGCCATAGTCGATGGTGATGGCGATGCCCTCACCCTGCCAGCCGGCCACGTTGGAATCGATGCCGCGCTCGCCAGTCCGTTCGAGCGCGAATGGCGCCCGAAATGACAGGACGTTGCCGAACCTGTATTCGGTCCAGTTCTGCACGGTTCGTACGGGGCTGCAGGAAACGAAGGCCACGCTGAGCAAGCACGCCGCGACGCCGGGAGCCATGAACTTCTCCGGCCGTGAGGGGAACGGTCGCGCCGCACGCAGCGAAACCGTGCGGGGTGTGGAGGTGAGCCGTCGTACCCACCAGCCGGGGACGCGGTCCCCCGGCGCGGCGAGGTTCAGCCCGGAACGCCGATGGCGCGACGCGCCTGCCTTGCCTGCCAGAGGTGCCGGCGGGCGTGCGCGAGCAGCACATCGACACCCTGATCGAGTCGCAGCTTCATGAACGAAGCGAACGGGGAACGGAAGCGTTGACAGCGGAACGTCGTCTCGTCGGCACCGCGCACGAGTGCGGCCACTCGTTCGTGCGTCGCCTCGAAATCCTGCAATGCGGCCACCACGTCGATCGTCTCCGGCGGCTCGAGCCGGCGCAGCGTCTTCACCCGCATCCGCGGCGGCGGCTCCATCGAGCGGACCAGGAGGCTCGCCAGGAGGCCGCGCCGGACCGTCCCGTTCGACGGGGCACGAACGGTCGGCTCCATGGCATCGAGATACGGCTTGGTGGTGGTCGTGATGTGGACGAGGTTCTGGGCCACCGACCAGCGACCGGGCTCCGGCTGTTGGTTGGCCTGCTCCGGTGTCAGTCCCTCGAGCACCGCGCGCGTGTCGCGCCGAATTGCTTCGATCTCCGATAGCCAGCGCTCGATCATGCGATTCCTCCCGCCAGCGTGTCCTGCCTGGCCCGTACGCGCGCCGCCGCCCCTCCGACGATGCGGGCCGCGCGCCGTCCTTGCAATGGTGCGTTGGCCAGCGCCCCCCGCTTCCGGCTAGCTTGAGAGGCATGACACACCGTTCGTTTCCTCGCCGGATCGCGTTCGCGCTGCCCGACTGGATCGGCGACGTCGTCGCGACTGCCGGGAGCTTTTCGGGTGACGAGGCAAGAATGCGCCTCGCCATTGAACTCGCTCGCGAGAACGTGTTGCGCGGCACGGGCGGCCCGTTCGGCGCGGCGATCTTCGAGGTGGACTCGGGACGCCTGGCCGGCGTCGGCGTCAATCTCGTGGTGCTGGCCAACAACTCGTGCCTTCACGCGGAGATCGTCGCCTTCATGACAGCCCAGGCCGGGGCGGGCTCGTACAGCCTGGCGGCCTCCGGCCAGCCGGCGCACGAGCTGTTCACGTCGTGTGAGCCGTGCGCGATGTGTCTGGGCGCGACGCTATGGAGCGGCGTGCGACGGGTGGTCTGGGCCGCGACGCGCGACGATGCGGATCGACTCGCCTTCGACGAGGGACCGGTCTTCGCCGCGTCCTACAAGTACCTGCGCCGGCGGGGAATCACGTTCACGGCCGAGGTCTGCCGCGCGGAAGCGCAGGAGGTGTTTCGGCTGTACGGCGAGCGAGGCGGGCCCATCTACAATGCGTGATCGCCGCGTCGCGGTCATTGGTGCGGGACCGGCCGGACTTGCCGCCGCGCGCGAGCTGGTCCGCGCGGGCATCGAGCCGCGCATTCTCGAGCGAGGTTCGACGCTCGCGCACACCTGGGTCAACCTGTACGACAGCCTGGTGTTGCACACGGGCCGGCACATGTCGACGCTGCCCGGCCTGTCCTACCGCCGCGGCACGTCGATCTTTCCGACGCGCGACGAATTCGTCAGCTACCTGCACCGTTACGCGACCAGGTTTGGACTCGAGGTCGAGACCGAAACGCCGGTGGTGCGTGCGACGCCGCCGTCGAACGGCGGGCCGTGGTCGCTGCAGACGCCATCCGGCATGATCGAAGCGGACCGTGTCGTCATGGCGACGGGGATCGTCGCGAGTCCGGTGGTCCCGACGTTCCCGTGCCAGACCTCGTTCGCAGGCCGCATCCTTCACGCCGTCGAATACCGCAGGCCGGAGCCGTTCGTGGGCCGGCGCGTGCTGGTGGTCGGCGTCGGCAATTCCGGAGGTGAAATCGCACCCGAGCTAGCCGCGTCGGGCGCCCGCGTCGCGGTATCGGTTCGGTCCGGCGCCAATGTCGTGCCCCTCACGCTGCTCGGACTGCCCATCCAGTACATCGCGGCGGTGCTGTGGAAGCTGCCCAGGACCATTCGGATGCGCGTCATCGGGCTCGTTCGCACGATCACGGAACGGCGACGTGGGCCACCCGTCCTCCCGGCGCTCGGCTGGGAGAACTTCGATCGCATTCCGTTGATCGGGTTTCACCTCGACGACGCGATCCGCGCCGGCCGGATCGACGTGTTTCCCGGCGTCGCGTCATTCACGGAGCGTGGCGTCCGTTTCACGGACGGCAGCACGAGGGAATTCGACGATGTCATTCTCGCAACGGGATACCGCGCGGCGTTGCAGCCCCTCAACGGGCTCGTACGAACGGACGCGCGCGGCTTCGCATTGCGCAGCGACCGCGTCACCAGCGCCGATCTACCTGGTCTTTACTTCATTGGACACAATTACGACGTGACGGGCGGGCTCTGGAACATCCGTCGCGATGCGCCGCTCATCGCTGAGTGTGTGCAGCAAGGCTGAGGGGCACGGGCCGGCCGGCCCGTGCCCCCGTCCTCAGCGCGGATTCCGGCGCGCGATCTCGTCGAGGCGGGCGTCGAGCGTGGCGCGGTCGAGCCAGCGGCCGTTCACGACGACGCCTTCGATGCGCGCGATGTTGCCGATGTCGTCGAGCGGGTTCGCGGTGAGCAGGATCAGGTCCGCGCGCTTGCCCGTCGTGACCGTACCCGTTTCGGCTTGCGTGCCGAAATGCGCGGCGACGGCGGTCGTTCCCGACTCGAGGATCTGCCAGGGCGTCATACCGGCGGCCCGCATCGCGGCGACCTCGCGGCCCAGCGAGAAGCCCGGGACGCTAAACACCTGCGGCGCATCCGTACCCATCAGGATGGTGGCGCCCGCATCCGCGAACGCCTTGAGCATGCGATTGCGGAACGCGACTTCGGCGGCGGCGGACTCGGGGACGTTGGCTCGCTGTGCGCCGCGCGCGGAATTCGTCCATTGGTTCACCATCGCCTGCGGCATGTAGCGCAGCTCGGGCAGTCCCAGCAGTGATTCGGGCGCGTGCGCACCGCGTAGGACCTCCCATAGCGCCTGCGTCGGCACGATGGCCACGCCGGCTTCGCGCGTGCGGCGCGCCAGAACCGGGATCTTCGCCTCATCGACGTTCAATGGCAGCGCACGCAGGCGCAGCGTGTCCGTCAGCGCGAGCGCCGGCGAGCCATCCTTCTGCGCAGCCTCGATGTAGTCGTCGATATGGTCGATCGTGGCCTGCTTCGCCGCGAGCGCGCCATCCACGCCGACGAACTGCGAGACGTGGCCGCCCCAGGGCATGTTCAGCGAGCTGGCCGTCCGGACGATCGCGTCGTACGTCTCCTTGGTGAGGCCTTCGTGCACCTTGAGATGGTCGTATCCCGCGGCCTTGTACTCCCGGACGAGGCGCTCCGCCGTGGCCGGATCGGGCACGTTGTTCCCGCTCATCGCCGGCCCGGACAGGTAGAGCCGAGGCCCGATGAGCTCACCGCTGCGTACACGCTCGCGGAGCGCGAGGTGGGACGGGTGCCCCTGCATGCCGCGTACCGTGGTCGCGCCGGCCGCGACGTACAGGAACAACACGTCCTCGGGGAATCGCTGATTCTCCGCCTGCGGGTTCACGGCCGGCACGTGGCCGTGCATCTCCGCGAGGCCCGGGATGAGGAAGCGTCCACGCGCATCCACGCGTGTCGCGCCGGCGGGCACCGTGGTGCTCGCCGCGGGCCCGACTGCGGCGATCCGGCCATCGCGAACGATCACCGTCTGATCGCGCAGCACCGCGTTCGCACGGTCCATCGGGATCACGTTCACGCCGACGAACGCGACGTGCGAGTTCTGCGCGTGCAGCGGCGACGAGCCGGCCACGGCGATTGCAGCGAGCGCGCTCAGTGCCGCGCCGCGTAGAAGCGTGCGTGTCTGCATGGCCACGTCTCCATCACGGGGTTGGGGACGACGCGGCACGATGGCGGAACCGTTCGGCCCCGTCAACGCGACAGGGACCGCAGTCTCCGTTTGGGGGACGCAGCCGCGGGACCGCGGGCTTCATGGCCATGGGTGTGGGCGGTGTTCTCGTCGCGCTCGGGCGGCCGGATCCGATGGACCAGGACCGCGCCGGCGAAGGCCGTGCCCACGCCCAGGTGAACGACGCCCAGCGCGGTCAGCCAGAACGAGCTCGTCACCGCCTGGATGAGGTAGCCCGTGAAGATCATGGGTACGAGCGTCAGCGCGGCCAGCGTCCCGCTGCGGCGCCCCGCTTGCGCACGGCTCTTCCAGTGACGCCAGACGTGACGCAGCGTGATCGAGCCGACCGCGAAGACGAGGACGGGCGCCGTGAGAATGTGGGCCTTGAGCAGCCACGGCTGGAGCGGGTGGTTGATGACGGCCCACGGCTCCGCCGGCTCGAGCACGTATTTCATCCATGCGAAAGCCAGGCCCGTCACCGTCACGAGCGCCGTCGAGATCCAGACCGACAGCCGTTCGACCCGGCTCATCGCGGTTCCGTCGGCCGGAGGATCCGGTGCAGCGCGAGCACGCGTCGCGCCGCGTTCGATACCGCCCGCGATGTCAGCGTCGCGCCCGTCATGTCGACGATGCCTCGCCGGACCGAAGGCTCCGCGCCGAGCGCGCGGCCCTGGAACTGCTTCAGCCAACCCTCGGGCGGCCGGTATTCCGGCGGCTCGGCGAAGCGGAGCACTTCGATGCGCACAAGCCGACCCGTCGAGTCAACGACCAGCATCAGCGTCTCCGGCAGCGTGCGCACACGATGCGCATCGAAATACGCGACACCGACGGCGATGCCATCGCGCAGCCCGACGTAGTGCGTGACCACGCGCTGCTCGATCTCCACACCAGCCAGCTCGCGTGCCGCGGCCAGTTGGGCGTCGTCGAGGAACGCGCTGCGCCGCTCGATCGTGAGCGGCGGCGGGAACGCGAGCCGCAGTGCCTCGTCCTGGGTAAGTGTCTGCTGTGCGGAGAGCCCACACGGCAGGCAGGCCAGGAGCAACAGTACGAGCCCGTGCGCCCGGCGCACCTCAAAAGATGTAGCCCAGGACCACATTGAATTGATCGATCCCGCTCGTGGCCCGGTTCGTGTGCCGCTGGTAGTCGGCCTTCACGATGATATTCGTGATGGGCTTCCAGGCGGCGCCCAGCAAGACGCTCGTGCGGTCGTTAGCCGGACTCGCGGACGCACCGGCTGGAACCTGCGCCTGTGTGTCGATCCGCTCCCAGCGCACGTACGGGATGAGCTCGTGTGTCGTAGGCGCGCGGAAGAGCAGGTCGTATCCCGCGTGGAGGTACCCGCCGGTGAGCGCTGCGCCGATGGACTGCGCGCCGCTCAGACCGCGTGCCGCGTTGAGTGCTTCGACATCGTCCAGTGCCGCACGTGCGTAGAGCCCGCGAAGATCGAGGCCGTGCGCACGGTATTGTGCGTGGCCTTCCCAGATCGTCGTGCGGGCGCCGATCGTTCGGCCCGAGGCGTCGGTCGCACCCTGACCGGAGTTGCCGACATACGCCGAGGCGCCGAGCGTGAGCCCGCGCAGCGCGTTCTGCGGGACATAGTCGGCGCGCACCACGACGGCCGGGTCCTCGAT
>JBFJPA010000026.1:0-17226 GCA_041617355.1 Longimicrobiales bacterium | reverse complement strand
GCAGTGGAACCGACATCCTCCGGCTTGTCTCCGAGGACCCCTTTGCCGGCCAAGCCGCGGGAGCGGGTATTGTGCAGTTCGTCAGTCTCATGGCGGACCGACGGCCGGCCCCGCGGCGCGTCCCGTTCGATCTTCCGGCCGAGGGCAGATGGTGTGTCAGAGTTTTGCGCGTCCAGAATCGCTTTGTTCTCGGCCTGCACCGTCGCGAGATGCGGGCCATTCGGTACCTCGGCCAACTCGGCGAGGTTCTAGACGTGGAGTTAACGACGCGAAGCTGGAGCACGATTCTCGCGGTTGCGCGAGTGCTGCAGCCGTAAGCCACCGCAGGCCTGAAGCGTAGGGTGAACTTCCGGATACCATGCCGCTTGTGACGCGCGTACTTGCGTGTGCGGCCGCGGGAGCGAGTATTCGCTTCACCGGAGCAACACGGGCCAGCGACATGTGCTTTCGTGGCTGTGGATCGCTGACGTTCACGACGGTCCCTGCGGACCACGTTCACAGGCTCGAGGGTTATCCGGCATCGTGCTCAGCGAAGAATGCAAAGATCAAGAAGAGAATGCATGAGCCGACTCGTAGCAGCCCTGGCGGTTTGCGGACTGCTGTTCGTGCAGCCCGGCGCGCCGGCTGGTGGGACGGACGCCGTATCCCCAGGCGGAAACGATCCGGCCGCTGGCATCGCGGAGTGGGTAGTGATCAGGCCAGACGGTGAGACTGGTTGCGCCTTCGGCACGTCCTACCAGTTCTTCTACCGAGAGGGTCCAGACCCGTCAAAGCTGATGGTGTACTTCCAGGGCGGAGGTGCATGCTGGAATTGGGTGAGTTGTGCGGGGATGTTCGATCAGACGGTAACGGATCACGAGCTCGCCAGCTTCACGGGGATCTTCGACTTCGATAACCCGGCGAACCCGTTCCAGGATTACTCGGTCGTATTCGTGCCCTACTGCACGGGTGACGTTCATGTCGGCGACACGGTTGCGCAGTACGGCGAGGCATCCTGGAACGCCCCGGCTGTTCGCCACTGGGGATACCGCAACGTCACGGCGGTTGTCGATTGGGTCCGAGGGCACGTGCCGCATCCGGATCGGCTCGTCGTGACCGGCGCCAGCGCTGGATCCTACGGCGCACTGTTCCATGCGCCGAACGTTGCCGCGCTCTTCCCCTCGGCGGATTTGACCGTCATTGGCGATTCCGGCGTTCCTCTCCTGCACGAGTATCCGCGCATCCTGGATCAGTGGGGCGCTCGGCGAGTACTTCGGGAGCTGTGGTCATCCCACCGTTCGGTGGACGCCGACGAGGTCACGCTCGAAGCGGCACACGAACACCTTGCCAGGTTGAGGCCGGATGCGACGATCGCCCAGATCACAACCGATCGGGACGGCGTTCAGACCGCGTTCTACATCATCTCTGGTTCGCGCGAGTGGCGGGCCGCCACGCTGGCGCTTCTCGAGTCGCTGGAAGATCGGATCCCCCGGTTTCGTGCATTCGTTCTGGCCGGAGGTCAGCACGGACTCATGCGTACGGACGCGTTTTATTCACTCGAGGAGAACGGGGTGTCCCTGCGCGATTGGATCGAAAGCTTGATCACCGGAAAGCCGGTGGCAAGTCAGTTCTGCAAGGGCTGCCTGCGTAGCCAGGCCGGCGGGTGAGGAATAGAATAGCCTCTTCGTTTGGGCCGTTGGACATGCTGCTCAGCGCGGAGACTGCGCACGCATCCTGCCACGGGCGCGGCGGCACGGTCAAGAGCTTGAACGTCAGCCAAGGCGCAGCAGTCCAGACACTGTTGTGAGCGTACACCTCAAAGGGGGCACCGATGACGGTAGAAGGGCCAAGTGGGGCATCGGGCGAGCGGCCCAAAGCGAGCGCACGGGTGATCGGGGCGAGCGATGGCGATCTCCTGGGCGCGATCACCGCCGTGCGTGATCGGTTCGTGATGGATGCTCGGAGCTCGGGTGGCGGCTTTTCGTTGGTCGAGCACCTGATGCCGGTGCGGGCGTTAGCGGCACCCCTTCACCGTCACAGCCGCGAGGACGAGTACAGCTTCGTTCTGGAAGGACAGGTCGGAGCTCATTTCGAGGGCGAAGAGGTGTTCGCCCGCGCGGGAGACCTGATCGTCAAGCCACGCGGAGAGTGGCATACCTTCTGGAACGCCGGGGACACTCCCGCGCGAATACTGGAAATCATCTCACCCGGCGGCTTCGAGGAGGCCTTCAGGGAGATGCACGCGCTTGGAGAGGCCCTTGACCCACCCGCCATGGCGACGATCGCTGCCCGGTACGGCGTCGAGGTCGACTTCGAACAGACGGCCCCGCTCATCGAGCGCCATGGTTTGAGTTTCTAATCTCAAATCCATAGGCGCCCAGACGACGCGCGCGCGTGCTTTCAGGGCGAACGCACGAGGTGAACGCACGACGACTTCATATGTTCTGACACCGACGTAAGTGGGGGCGACCGGACCCAGGTCCCAGGGCGCGGTCGCTGGTTCTACGTGCGGCCGGCAACCGACTGGGCCTGTCCAGCCGTGAGTGCCGTCCCGAGGTTACGGATACCAGGTCTTTCGAGACAGGACGACTATGGACCCGATGCCGCGAGCCCGGACTCGGTTCGAACGTGCCGACCCGATTCTCCGTGTGAACGACATGGCGCGTAGTGTCCGTTACTACGTCGATGTGCTCGGTTTCGCCAACGCCGAGTGGGGCAACGAAGACTTCACGTGCGTCACAAGAGATGCTGCAGCCATCTACCTATCGGCAGGCGACCAAGGCCGAGCCGGCACCTGGGTGTGGGTCGGCGTGGAGAACGTGGAATCGCTATACGACGAATATCAGCTCAGTGGTGCAGTGATTCGCGATCCACCCAGGAACTTCCCCTGGGCGTTCGAGATGAAAGTCGTTGATCCCGACGGGCACGTCCTGCGCTTTGGCTCGGGACCACGAGACGACATGCCATTCGATTGATGTTCGGACGGCATTCACATCGGGCTTTGCGCGGGCCCGTCCATACAGAGTCAGATCGGGTAGGCAATCGGCATTCGAACTACTGCACCTGGCCCCCGAGCCGTTCGAATCTGATTCTGTTCCAAGGCGAACCTCTTGATGCTTGGCACTGTGATCGCTAAAGGCGGCCTCGTATGAGCAAGCTGCAATCGAAGCGGTTCGGCGAGCCGGACGAAGTCCTGACGCTTCCCAATGTGGCTGGACAGATCGTCGTTCTCGGCGATGTGTACGTCGGCCGGTTCGTTCACCAGCCCGGCTTTCGCTGGTCTGTCGACGTCAAGCCGGTCGCCGCCACGCCAAGCTGCCAACACCATCACCAAGGAGTCGTGCTGTCCGGCTACATTCAGTTCACGATGGACGACGGGTCACAGCGGACGATCGGACCCGGCGAGGTGTACAGCATCCCGCCCGGCCATGACGCCCAGGTAATCGGGGATGAGCCCTGTACGACGATCGACTTCCGCGGGGTCCGAAGCTGGGGCCGCTCGACCGCTGCCGGCGAGCGGATTCTCGCCACGCTGGTCTTGACCGACATTGTCGGCTCGACGGCCCTTGCCGCACGGATTGGTGACGCGGCCTGGAAGGAGTTCCTTGGCTTGCACGGCGAACGCGTGCGTGCGGAGCTCGACCGGTACCGAGGGAACGAAATCGACACGAAGGGCGACGAGTTCCTGACCCTTTTTGATGGAGCGGCGAGAGCGGTACGTTTCGCAGCGGCGGTATGCCGCGCGGCGCGGGAGCAGCAGATCGAGGTCCGAGCAGGTGTCCATTCTGGGGAAGTCGAGTGGCACGTTGACGCCTTGCGGGGGATCGCCGTGCACGCGGTTGCCCGCATCGCGGCACTCGCGCGGCCGAGTGAAGTGTTGGTTTCGGCGTCGACCGTTTCACTCGTCGAGGGCTCTGGCCTGTCGTTCGCGGATGCGGGCGAACACGAACTCAAGGGGCTTTCCGGTCTCCGCCGGCTTTACCGATTGAGCACCGGTGATTCGACGTCGAGCAGCACGGTTCCCTGATCTCGCATCCTGCCGTCGGCGGGCCGGGCGACCGGCCCGCTCCTCGCCGGTTGGCCAGCTGAACGCGGTCCGACCGGGACGGACCCTTCCTTGGAAACCGGTCGACGGGCACTCAACGTATTATGCCCGCGGAAGGACGACACGTACGGAACACCCGAGGTAACATGAACCGTTCGCCTGGATTGCTTGCAGCCGCCATACTGCTCGTAGCGACGCCACTGCAGGCGCAAGAGATCGACCAGACGATGTCGCGTCGCCACTTTCTGGGAAGCTCGGCCTTTGTCGTGATGAACTTCGTGCTGACCGACCCTCCGGACTTCTACCAGCTGAACTACGGGTACTGGCTGACGAGCCGGGACGCGGTGTCGGTCGAGGCCATTACGTGGAAGTATGATGCGCCCCTCGGGATCCCGTACGGCCCGTCCTTCGATTCGCCTGATGAGGACTACGCGGGCTACGTGCGGGCACATGGAATCGGCGCTGCCTACCAGCGTCTCATCTGGCGCAACTTGTACTCCGCGGTCCATGCGTTGCCCCTTCGACAGCAGTTCTTCGACGAGAGCGACGTCAAGATTCAGGACGGCTTCCAGCTGTTCCTCACGTTTCGCCTCGGATACCACATCAAGCTGCGACGGGACCGTTTCTTCCTGGAACCGTCGTTGGCGTTTACGCACTGGCCGATCAACACGAACGTACCGGCCTCGTTTGCGGAGCAAGACAGGAAGTGGCCGAACTACTTCCTGTTCGAGCCCGGGTTACACCTGGGGGTAAAGTTCTGAGCCACTCCTGCGACTGTGCACGACAGCGCGGACCCACAGGGCGGGTGCTCGTCGAGCACGGGAGAAGTGTACGGCAGTGCAAGAACACGGATCCGCGCAAGAGCATTGGGAGCGAGCGTACCAACGATCGGCAGACGATGCCCTGAGCTGGTATCAGAGCGACCCGGTGCTTTCCGTGCAAATGATCGAGGCGACGGGTTTGGGTTCCGAGGCTCGCGTCCTGGATGTTGGTGGCGGTACGTCGCGCCTGGTCGACTGTCTGCTCGATGCCGGTTACCGTGCGCCCGGAATCCTGGATCTCTCCGCGAGCGCGCTACAACGTGCCCGTGCACGGCTCGGATCCCGGGCCGCGTCGGTCGAGTGGTTCAGGGCGGACATCCGGACGTTCGCGTCGCCCCATACCTGGGACATCTGGCACGATCGCGCGGTGTTCCATTTCCTGACCGATCCGCGCGACCGAGCCGCTTACCGGGACGTGCTGCTGCGATCACTCGTGCCGGATGGCCACCTCGTCATGGCGACATTTGGTCTGACGGGGCCAGAGCGCTGCAGCGGTCTCCCCACGGCACGCTACAGTTGTGCGACGCTCCAGGACGAGCTTGGCAGCGGATTTCTGCTGGTGGAGAGCCGGCAAGAACGGCATCGAACGCCGGGCGGCAAGGTGCAGGATTTCGTTTACTGCCGGTTCCGGCGCGCTTTGTGAAGAGCTGACGCCTTCCACAACGTGAGAGGACTGTGATAGGCGGAATCCTGGAATCGATAGGCCGAACGCCGCTGGTCCGGCTCCGTCATGTCGTCGGCGCCGGATCGGCTCGGGTTCTCGTGAAACTCGAAAGCCACAATCCGACGGGTAGCATGAAGGACCGGATGGCGTTGTCGGTCGTGGATCGCGCTCTGGAGTCGGGCCGGTTGGCGCCCGGCGGACGTGTCGTCGAATACACGGGCGGCAGCACCGGCACGTCGCTGGCTTTCGTCTGTGCTGCGCGGGGAATCCCCATCACGCTGGTGACGTCGGACGCGTTCAGCCGGGAGAAGCGGGACCAGATGCGTGCGTTCGGCGCGTCGGTCGTCGAGATCCCGAGTGATGGCGGACGAACCACGAAGGAGTTGATTCAGACGATGATCGCGCGGGCAGCCGAGCTGAGTGCTTCGCCTGGCGCATTCTATGCCGACCAATTCAACAACGCCGACGCGGCCGCGGGATACGAGCCGTTGGCCGATGAAATGTGGGAGCAGTCCGACGGCTCGGTCGACGCGTTCGTACAATCCGTGGGCACGGCGCAGTGCATCCGCGGCGTGAGTCCCGTCCTGCGCGCTCGCCAACCGAAGATGTCGATCGTCGCCGTAGAGCCCGCGGAGTCCGCGGTCCTTTCCGGCGGACCGCCCGGGCCCCACAAGATCGAAGGTGTCGGTCCCGGCTTCGTGCCTCCGCTCTGGGATCAGGCCCTCGTCACCGACGTCGAGCAGGTCTCGACGACGGAGGCGAAGGAGATGGCGCGACGGTTGGCGCGGGAGGAGGGTCTCTTCGCCGGAACGTCGTCGGGTGCGAACGTCGTGGTCGCACTGCGCGTGGCCGAGCGGCTCGGGTCGGGTGCGACGGTCGTGACGCTCGCTTGTGATTCCGGCCTGAAGTATCTGTCGACCGACCTCTACTCGTCGTTTCGCTGATGCCCATGCCATCGCTTCGCAGACTCGCACCGGGATGTCACGCAATCGTGACCCTGCTCACGCTCTCGAGTTTCGCCGCGGCGGATGCCCGCGGCCAGCGTCACGTTTCCATCCGTGCACCGGATGGTGGCGTGATCGAAGCCGATCACCACGGGTCGGACGCAGATCCCGCCGTCGTTCTCGTGCATGGCGGACGGTTCGACCGGTCCAGCTGGAGGCCTCAAGCGACGGTCCTGGTCGAAGCCGGGTTTCAGGTCCTTGCCATCGATTTGCGAGCGTCCGTCGCGGCCCGCGCGGGCGATGAGACGCCCTGCCTGTACGACCCGGTCTGCCTGTCCGCGGATGTCCTGGCTGCGGTCCGTTACCTGCGCGATCGCGGCGTGCGCAGCGTGTCCGTCATCGGTGCGAGTCTGGGCGGCGGCGCCGCGGCGCAGGCTTCCGTCGATGCTCCGCCCGGCGAAATCGAGCGCGTCGTGCTGCTGGCGCCGCTTCCGATCGAAGCGCCCGAGTCGATGCAGGGGCGGAAGCTGTTCATCGCCAGCCGCGACGACCTCGGCCCACGCGATGTGCCGCGTCTGCCGGCGATCCGAGAGCAGTACGAGCGGTCGCCCGGTCCCAAGCAGCTCGTCGTTCTGGACGGCGCCGCCCACGCGCAATTCGTTTTCGAGACCGATCAGGGCGAACGCCTGATGCGAGAGATTCTCCGGTTCCTCACGGCCACATGATCACAAGAGCCGCGCGGCAACGCCGCTTGCGGGATCCGGGTGGTGGGTGAGTAGTTCAGGGCATGGCGGAGCATGTGCGGAGACCGCGCTGGGGGCCCGAAGGACCGCCGGAATCGGCATACGGCAACGTGTCGAACCCGGAGCGTTTTGCGCCCCTGCACGACGTGGCGGTCGGGTTGATCGACCGCTTGAACGCCGAGTATCACGTGGTCCGGGCCGAAGCGTTCGATCTCGATCCAGCCCTGATGCGACGCCTCGAGCCGGCGCGGCCAACGGTGCGGCTGACGCCCCGGGGCCATGCAGCCCCTCTCACGGTGGGGTTCACGTCCTTGCCCGGGCTCATCGTCCGGTTCGGCCACTGGGCGATCGAGCCGTTCCCGGTCTGCTCGTGCGATGCGTGCGATGCGACGGCCGAGCAGGAAACGGAACGTTTCCTCTGGTTGGCGGACAACGTCGTCAGCGGGCGCTTCCGCGAGTCCATTCGCCTCCCGCTGATCCGTTCGGCATGGCTGGAATGGAAGAGCTGGCGGGGCGCTGAAGTGCGATCAAGCAAGTCCAGGCTCGAGCGCGCGCGCGCGCGACAACTGGTCGAGGGACTCGGACGCGACTACAGCTGGGAGACCTGGGCGCGTGTCTGAACGAAGTGCGTTTACACGATGAACTGTATCTTCTGCTCGATCCGCGACGGCCGGGAACCGGCCAGTGTCGTGTACGAGGACGAGCGGTTGCTCGCTTTCATGGACATTCGCCCCATTCGGCGCGGCCACCTGCTCGTGATACCGAAGCAGCACATCGACCATTTCGACGATCTGCCGGAGCCGCTCGCCACGGCCGTGTTCGTTCAGGGTCATCGACTCGCCCGCGTGCTCCGGACGCTCGTCCGCCCCGATCGTGTCGGCATGGTGGTACACGGGTTCGGTGTGCCGCACGCGCACCTGGTCATCATCCCGCTGGAGCACACCTGGGACATCACGGCCGCTCCGTTTGCCGAGATCGAGGGTGGCCGTGTGGTGTTCCGACGGGAGGCGGTCCCGCTGGCCGACCGACGAGATCTGGATGCGATGGCGTCTCGCGTGCGGGAGGCGCTGGCGACGACACGCGCACCGTCCTGGCCCGACCCGTAGACCCCGGATTGCAGCCATGAACGAACCGGTCACGCACTACGTCCGGCGCAACGCGGCCGATGCCAGGCGGTCCCTGCAAAAAGCGGTGGATTCGGGAGGCGTGACGCTGGTCCTTGGCGCGGGGGTTTCGATTGGGCGCGGTGTGCCGAGTTGGCCGGCCCTCGTCCGACAGCTCTGGCGCTCGGTGAACCCCGACCAGAGCGCGCCCGATTGGCTGCGGGGCGAGGTCCCGCCACCGCACCCCTTCGCACTGCAGATTCTGCTGGAGGAGCTCGAAGGGGCGCTCCGCTGGCAGCTGGCCCAGGAGGCCGGCCCGGACGCGGAGCCGCCCACGGCAGCGGACGTACAGGCGACGCTCGCCCAGCGGATCGCCGACTGCCTGTACGCAGAGGTCAGGGGACACGACGAGACGGACACGCTCGGCGTTCTCGTCGAGATCCTGCGCCGCGAGCAGCAGAGCCCGATCCGCCGGATCAAGCAAGTCATCACGTTCAACGCCGACGACCTGCTCGAGCGGTCCGCCAATCGCGATGTCGACGCGGGTCGCACGCCGGTGCTCTTTCCGGTACCGCGCGGCAGCTTTCATCCTCGGCACACTGGCGGCGCCTTCGGTTGCCCGCCGATCACGGTGTATCACCTGCACGGCTTCATTCCGCGCTCGCCGACGTACAGTCGCCGGGCGGATGACACGCTCGTCTTCACGGACGCCCAGTACTGGGGCACGATCGCGGAGCCGAGCTCGTTCGCCAATCGCATCATGGGCACGGCGCTCCAGGAGACGCACTGCATCTTCATCGGCCTCTCGATGACCGATGCCAACCTGATGCGCTGGTTCGGCCTGCGATTTACGGAGTTTCTCCGCGATCGCATGTCGTTCTACGAGTATACCGGTCGCGGCGCTGCCGAAGAGAAGGCACGCGACGCCTTGTCGCGACACTACTGGATCTGCACGCCAGCCGATGATCCTGGCCGCCTGATTGCATCCCATTTGGAGCGCCGAGGGGTCGTGACCGTGCAGATCCCGAACTGGGGCCAGCCTTTCGCAGATCTCATGGCCGAATGCTTCGATCGCGCGACCGAGTAGACGGGCCTGGTATCTGTCGCGGCACGAGACCCGTGACTCCGACGTCCGGAGGGTCCACAGTTGTACTGCGCGCGCGTGGGCCCTACCGTGCAAACGAACGTGTGTGACTCGCCGCTCATCCTGCGTCCGTGGGCCGTCTCCGATGCCGAGGCCTTGCGAGACGCGATCGACGAGGATGTTCATCACCTCAAGCCGTGGCTGAGCTGGACTCTCGAGGAGCCGACGTCGCTGGGCGACACGCGCGCTCGGCTGCGTCGTTGGGTCGACGAGTTTCGCGGGGGCCGGGCGTTTCGTTACGCAATCGTCGCGGCTGACCGTGCGGCGGTGATCCTCGGCGGTGCGAACCTGTACACGAGGGCAGGGCCGGCGGCACGCGAAATCGGCTATTGGGTCCGGAAGTCGGCGGCCCGGCAGGGAGTCGCCACGGCCGCGGTGTCGGCGCTGGCCGTTCACGCCTTCGAGAACGAGGAAGTGGAGCGGCTGATCATTCAGTGCGACGTCGGCAACCGCACGAGCGCCAGCTTCGCGAGGCGTCTCGGGTTCGCTTTCGTCGGCCCACTCACGTCCGCATATCCGGACGGCACCCATCGCCCTGTCGATCAGTTCGAGTTGCTCCGCGAGGATTACCACCGACATCACGCCGTCGGCTATCGTGAGCGGGCTCGCTCGGTCCGGCTCGCGACCGAGTCGGCAGAATCGTAACCGCGGTGCCGATGCGACTGACTCCTGCCCACCTGGGTTTCGTGAGCGGCTGGCTGTGCCTCGAGTTCGAGATGGCATGCTCGCCCGTCTCGCGCGACCAGGCTACGGTCTGTTGCAGCGGGAGCCTGACGTCCGGCGTGCAACGTTCCAAGATCGCGCCTGCGAGACCGTATGAGCGCGTCTATGCGCGTGTCGATCTCCGGCGATCGGTGCCAACGACGTAACGCAGGACGGTCTCAGCGACACGGGATCTCGGATTCGCCACCGAACCACTCGACGACCACGCTATGCAGCGGAGGTAGAAATGTCCGTATTCACGAATCCCGCAGGCGGAGCGGTGGAGCAGGCTGCGGCGTACACCCGTGCGGTAGTCGGTCTGGTCGAAGGCCAGGACCCCATGGACGTGCTGCGCCGGACACATGGTAAGCTCGAAGCGGCCGTTGCCGGCCTGTCGCCGGCCGAGATGGCGACGCCGGAAAAACCGGGGAAGTGGTCCATTCGCCAGGTCCTTCGCCATCTCGCCGATTCCGAGATCGTCTGGGCTTACCGGCTGCGCATGGTGCTGGCTCAGGAACGGCCCGTCCTGACCGGGTACGACCAGGACGCCTGGGCCGAGCGGCTCGACTACGCCGGAGCCGATGCAGCGCGATCGTTGGCCGACTTCGCCGTGCTGCGGCAGAGCAACCTGGGCTTGCTCGACCACGCATCGCCCGAGGACATGAAGCGGGCCGGCGTGCACGCGGAACGTGGAGACGAGAGCGTCGAGCACATGTTGAAGATGTACGCCGGTCACGATCTCCTGCACATTGCGCAGCTCGAGCGTGTCCGTGCGGCTGTCACCGGACGCTGACCTACTTCGCCTGATCGAATGTCCCGGCGACTCGAAACCGAGCGGCTCGTGCTGAGTCCGTTGGTCACTGGCGATGTGGCGGATCTGCATCGGATCTTCACGCAGCCCGGGGTGCGTCGGTATCTGCTCGATGACGCCGTCGTTTCGCGGGAATGGACGGAGACCGAGATCGCGTCGAGTCAGGCCAGGTTCGATGCCCACGGGTATGGACTCTGGGGCGTGCGAGTGCAGGCCGGCGATCTCATCGGGTTCGCCGGTTATCGCGAATTCCACGAGCCGCCGGAGCTGCAGTTGCTCTACGGCCTTCACCCGGACTACTGGGGGCTCGGCCTGGCGACGGAAGCGGCGGGCGCCGTGATCCGTTACGGCTTTGAGCAGTTGGGCTTCGACCGGATCGTCGCAAGCACGGACGCGCCGAATACGGACTCGATCCGGGTGCTGGAGCGGCTTCGCATGCGTTACGACCGGCGCGAGGTGACGGCGGCGGGGCTCGATACGGTTTATTACGCCCTGACGCGATCGGCCTGGCTCGCCGCACAGGCGGACGGCTGACGGACGGGTGCTGCGCACGGGCGCGGATCCCGTGTGCCTCTCCGATGGTGACCGCAATGGCGTGGATCGGACCCAAGGAAATCGTGCTCGGGTTTCACGGCTGCATCAACGACCGCGATGTGCCCGGGCTGAAGGTGCTGATGACGGAAGATCACCGCTTCATTGACGCGGCGGACCGCGTCATTGAAGGTCGTGCGGCCTGCCTGGACGCGTGGTCCCGTTTCTTCGAGGCATTTCCGGACTACCGGAATCAAGTGGAGGTCGTGACGACAGTGGCCGACGTGGTGACGATGACGGGCCGATCGCTGTGCTCGGACGCACGTCTCGAGGGACCGGCGCTCTGGACCGCGAGGATCGAAAACGGCCAGATTGCGGAGTGGCGCGTATACGTCGATACGATGGCAATTCGGAGCAGACTGGGGCTGGACTGATGAACGAAACGACGAGGAACGGACTCGCTCGATGCGGGTGGGGGCTGGCCATCGCTCTGGTGGTTGGCGCGTCGACGGCACAACACGCCGCCGGCCAGGCGGACGCGGCGAGGCTGCCGAGTGTCGCGCTGCCGGCCGAGTTGCAGCGAGTTCTGACGGATTACGAGAACGCGTGGCAGCGCCGCGATCCGGCGGGCCTGGCAGCATTGTTCGCCGAAGACGGTTTCGTGCTGCCGTCGCGTCGGCCGCCCATTCGCGGGCGGGCCGCGATCCAGCAATATTACGAGGGCCACGGGGGGGCGCTGTCGTTGCGGGCCCTCGCGTTCGCCGCGGAAGGGCCGGTCGGCTACATCATCGGAGCGTATGCTCCTGCCGCTGGCGAGCCCGACAGCGGCAAATTCACTTTGACGTTGCGCCGGGACGCGCGCGGGCGCTGGCTCATCATGAGCGACATGGACAACGGGAATCGCTAGTCCGCGCGGTGCGTGCGGTGGAGGTAGTGTGGCGCGGGACATCGAGGCGATCACATTCGATTTCTTTCAAACCCTGGTCTACCATCGATTCGGGGACGGTGGCCGCGGCCGCGCCATCATGGCATACGTCGTATCCAACGGTATGAGGCCGATCCCGTGGGAGCATCGTTTCCTGTACGACGTTCTCGAGCCGCACGCGCGCGAATATTCCCCCGATCTGCCCGCCTCCGAGAAGGACGCGTACCTGATTCGTCTGACGACGCGGCTCTTCGATTGCTTGCGCATCCCTTGCGACGAACATGCGCCGGCCGAACACGCGGCTCCGGTCTGGGAGTTGATCGGCCCGACCAGTCTGACGGTATTTCCCGAGGTGCCCGAGACACTGGCCGAGCTGCGGGCGCTGGGCTTCCGGATGGCCGTCGTGTCCAACTGGCAATGCGGGCTGGCGCACTATTGCGAGGAGCTGGGTCTGCGCGGCTACCTCGATCACGTCCTGGCCTCGGCCGAAGTCGGCCATGAAAAGCCGGATCGGCCGATGTTCTTGGAAGCATTGAAGCTCCTCGGCGTGGCGCCGGATCGCGTGCTGCACGTCGGGGACTCGCGCGTGGACGATCTCGTGGGTGCACGACAGGCCGGCATGCACGCCGTGCTCATCGACCGCACGGGCGCTCCGGTCGAACCCGACGTACGGACCATTCGCAGCCTGTCCGAAGTCGTGGCGCTCGTGCAAGGCCGGTAGCCGTCGTCCCGATGTCCCCAGGAATCCGCCGGATCGGACGGATCGCTCGACGGAGTTGACTCCCATGCGTGTCGCTGCCCTCTACGACATCCACGGAAACCTTCCTGCGCTCGAGGCCGTTCTCGAGGATGTCCAGCGTGCCGGAGTCGAGCGTATCGTGATCGGCGGCGATGTCGTCCCGGGCCCCATGCCGAGCGAATCGCTCGAGCGTGTCCTGACGCTGTCGCCGGAGCCTCTGTGCATCCGCGGCAACGGCGAGCGCGAAGTACTCGCGAAGCGTGAGGGCCGTGAGACCGGCACGGTCCCGGAGGCGTTTCGCGAGGTGATCCGCTGGGTGGCCGAGCAGCTAGCCCCGCATCACGCGAACGCGATCGGCGACTGGCCCGCGACACGGCGGCTCGAAATCGCCGGCATCGGTCCCGTGTCGTTCTGTCATGCGACGCCGCGGAACGACACGGACGTGTTCACACGACGGACTGATGAACGGGGCCTGATCCCCATGTTCGCAGAGGTCGACGCCCCGCTGGTCGTCTGCGGCCACACACACATGCAGTTCGACCGACTTGTCGGCCGCACGCGCGTCGTGAACGCCGGCAGCGTGGGCATGCCGTTCGGTGAGCCGGGCGCCTACTGGCTGCTGCTCGGGCCTGGCGTCGAGCTGCGCCGAACGGAGTACGATCTGGCGCGTGCGGCGGAGCGAGTGCGTGCCACAGCGTATCCGCAGGCGGATCACTTCGCTGAGCACAACATCCTGCGACCACCGTCGGAGGACGTGATTCTCGAACGTTTCGCGCACGCTGAAGTGAAGGTGGACTGACGTGGACACGCAGCACACCAGCCTCGATTCCGGGACCGCTATGGAATTCGATCGACGCAAGGGGACCTACCGCCTCCGTGTCGTGGCCGAGCTCGCCGTCGTTTTCCTGGGCGTGACCGCCGCGTTCTTCGTCGATAACTATCGTGAGCGCCTGCAAGCGCGGGAACGCGCGGACCAACTCGCGTCGGCGTTGCTGCGCGACGTGACGGCCTTCGCGGACGCGAGTGCGGCGTACGCCGGCGCGATTCGAGCGGGCCTTGCCGAATTTCGCGACGCGCGTGCGGCGGGCCGCCGGCCCGTGCCCTACGTGTTGCGGGTGCCCGGCGCCGAGGGCGGTCCGGTCCAGGTCTGGGAGGCTGCCATGCAGAGCGGCGCGGGCGAAGTCCTGGATCCCGAACTGGTTTTTGAGCTGGCCGGACTCTACCACGAGATCGAGGGTGAAGCATTCAAGTACCTGCGCTATGCGGAGTTCACCGAGCGCCAGGTCTGGCCCCTCGTGGCCGGTGATACGGCCGGCTTCTACGATGCGTCGGGCAAGCTGAAGCCGGAATTCACCGCCCACATGCGGCAGCTCGAGGAGATTGCTGCCGACCTGGCGTCACAACACGAACGCGCCAGGACCGTGGCGGCGAAGCTCGCGGGCCGGTACCCGCACCTGGTGACGGAGAGGACCCCGTGACCTCCTGGAAGCAGGCCCTTCAGTTGGGCGCGCTGAGGTGACTGCAATCGTGATCAAACGGCTCGCCGACGATCAGGCCGCGCTGCCGACGCTGCAGACGTGGTTCGAATCCGAGTGGCCGTCGTATTACGGGCCGACCGGTCCTGGCAATGCGGCCGCCGACCTGCGCCGATCGATGAACCGAACGACGTTGCCGATCGCGCTGACAGCGTACGTCGACGGCGAGCTGTGTGGGACGGCGTCGCTGAAGACCGAGTCGGTGGCCACGCATCAGCACCTGTCGCCATGGATCGGGGCGTTGGTCGTGGCCCGCCGCCATCGCCGAAAAGGTGTGGGCGCCCGCCTCGTCGCCGAAGTCGAACGCCTCGCCGCGGAGCTCGGCTTCCAGCGCGTGTACGGCGCGACGTCGATCCAGACCTCGATCTTCCTGCGGCAGGGCTGGCACCGTTATCCGGTCGGTCCACAGACGGATGCGCAGGTCGTCGTCTATGTGAAGCCGATCGCCGTCCTGGGCAAGCCATGATCGAGCTGATCATCGTTCCGTATGACTCGGGTCACCGGTCCGTGCGGCTCGGTCGTGGCCCGGAAGTGCTGCACGCAGGACTGACCGACCGACTGCGAAAGCGCGGACACGACGTCGTCACGCGGACCGTGGAGACACGTGTCCCGTTCGCCGCCGAAGGCGCGGTCGCGTTCGATGTGGCGCGACACGTGGCCGAGCACGTGCGAAGCGCGCGGAGGGCCAATCGGTTTCCACTCGTGCTCGCCGGAAACTGCATGAGCGCGGTCGGTGTGGCCGCCGGCCTCGGAGGCGGCGAGGGGCTGGCCGTCGCCTGGTTCGACGCACATGCCGACTTCAACACGCCCGAGACGAGCGTGAGCGCCTTCCTCGACGGGATGGCCGTTTCGGTCCTGACGGGCCGTTGCTGGACGGCTGCCGCCGCCACGGTGCCCGGATTCCGGCCTGTCCAGGAAGCCGCCTGCATCCTGCTCGGCGTGCGTGATCTCGACGATGCCGAACGGCGGTTGCTCGACGAGTCGGCCGTGACCATCATCGGTCCTCCAAGACTGGGCGACACGAGTGCGGTCGAGGTCGCTGTCGACGGGCTGCCCTCGGCGGCGCGGGCCGTATACGTTCACCTCGATCTCGACGTTCTCGACCCGACCAGCGTAGGTCCCGCGAATTCGTTTGCGGCGCCGTCCGGTCTGTCGGCTTCGCAGGTGAGCCGGGCGTTGCGCGTCATCGCGGCCCGCCGTGACCTCGCGGCGCTCACCGTGTCTGCCTACGATCCTGCCGTAGACGCGTCGGACACGGTACGCGAAGCTGCATTCGCGCTGGTCGCGGATGTGCTGGATGCACGGCGGACGGGTGCACGGGTTCCGAACGGACCGATCCACAACGGATAGTCGAGTACGGCAATGCATCGGGTGTTCTCGTTCCTTCGTGCGATCAACGTAGGCGGACGCACGGTCAAGATGGGCCGGCTGCGGACGGTCTTCGAAGAAATGGGGCTGGCCAGCGTCGGTACGTTCATCGCGAGCGGCAACGTCGTGTTCGAATGCGCACGATTCGAGCGTGGCCGGCTTGAGCAACGAATCGAAAAGGAGCTGGTGCGTGCGCTGGGCTACGAAGTCGCGACGTTCCTGAGGACGCTCGACGAGCTCGAAGCGATCGGCGCGTACCGTCCGTTCGGTGAGAGGCCTGTGTCGGGCAAGGCCACTGTGCAGGTGGGATTCTTGCGCGAACCGCCGGCAGCAGCCGGGACGAAGAAGGTCCTGGCACTGGCCGGACCCCGCGACGACCTGGCCGTCGCGGGGCGGGAGGTCTTCTGGCGGACGGTCGGGCCGTCGCGCGAATCGGCAGTCTCGGGCGCCGCACTGGAGAAGACGCTCGGGATGCCGCTCACGCTCCCCAACGCGAACACCGTGAACCGCCTGTTGGCGAAGTATGGAGGCCGCGCATGACGGGAACGCCGGACGACCTTCGCCGGACAGTCGACGAAGCGGCGGCCCGGCTGCGGGCCTGGCCGGCGGCCGCTGTCGAGCGCCGGCCGGCGCCCGGCCGGTGGTCGCCGAAGGAGATCATCGGCCACCTCGTCGACTCCGCGTCGAACAACCACCAGCGCTTCGTGCGTGCGCAATTCCGTGACGATCTACGGTTCGACGGTTACGAGCAGGACGACTGGGTCCAAGTTCAGTGCTACGCCTCTGCACCGTGGGACGAATTGCTGGACCTGTGGCAGTCGTACAATCGGCATCTCGCTCGCATCATGGCCGCGACGCCTGCCGCCGCACTGCGAGCGAACCGAGATGACCACAACCTGCACCAGATCGCGTGGGAGATCGTTCCTGCCGGCGAGCCCGCGACGCTGGAGTACTTCATGCGTGACTATGTCGAGCATCTGAAGCATCACCTTCGCCAGATCGATCCGCAGTTGGCGCCGGCGCCGACACCACAGCGCGCTTCACGGAACACGTCATGAAGCCGTCGTCCGGGGTACGTGTCGTCACGCTTCACGGCCTCGGCCGGCGACGCCGGCAGCGTGTATGGACCCGATCACCCACACGCTGACGGGGGCGGCGCTCGCTCGCGCGGG
>JBFJPA010000025.1:0-17447 GCA_041617355.1 Longimicrobiales bacterium | reverse complement strand
GCGGCTCACGGCGATGTTCCCGTTGTTGACGACGATGAGCGGGTCCTGCAGGACGCGGATGTCCTCGAGCGGATTGCGCTCGAGGACGACGAGGTCGGCCTCGAGACCGGGCGCGATGCGGCCCGTGCGCGCCGCGATGCCGAACAGCTCGGCGGTGACCACGGTCGCACTACGGAGCGCTTCCAGTGGTGACATGCCGAGGCCGACGAACTCTTCGAGCTCGTGACCGATGCGCGTCGTGCTCGAAGGGCCGTACCCCGTGTCGGTCGCGGCAGCGATCTTCACGCCGGCCGTTTTAGCGCGAGCGACCATTTCTCGCACGCGCGGCAGCATGTGGCGGCCGCGCACCTGCAGCAGCGCATCGTCGTAGTCGCCACCGGGAATCGTGAGGTCGGCGACGATGGCGACGGTCGGCACGAGGAACGTGCCCTTCTCCGCCATGAGCCGGAGCGTGACGTCGCTCAGGTAGGTGCCGTGCTCGATGCTACGCACGCCGGCGACGACGGCCGCGTGGGCGCCTTCCGTGCCGTGGGCGTGGGCCGCGACCCCGATACCGCGCGCGCCGGCCGTCCGGACCAGCGTGCCCAGCTCGTCTTCGCCGTAGAGCTGCTTGCGTGGGTCCGTGTTCGGCAGGCCGGCCCGCTCCGTCGCGTTCGTCTTCACGAAGTCGACGCCCCGGCCGAGCAGCGCTTCGACGACCGTGCGCATCGCGTCTGCCCCGCGCACGCCCTGCGCGCGCAGTCCGCCGAGTGCCGGATGATCGAGGAAGAACGCCTCGGCCATGGTCGGCCGGACGTGGTAGCCGGCAGCGAGGATCTCCGGGATCTCCGCGTGTCCTGCGCGCGCAAGGTCGCGCAGGCCCACATCCTCGTAGTGTGACGCGCCCATGCTGCGCGCCGTCGTCACGCCGGATGCCAGCGCCCGCTCGGCCTGGTCCAGCGAGCCGATGTGGACATGCGCGTCCATCAACCCGGGCACAACGTACAGGCCGTTCAGGTCGACGGGCGTCGCGCCGGCCGGCACGGCCCCACCCGCTTCCACGCTGCGGATCCGGCCACCGGCGACGATGATCGTCGCGTTCTGGACGATGCGCCCGCTTTCGACATCGACGACGTTGGCGCCCCGCAACACGAGGTCCTGAGCCGTTCCGCTATCGGCTGCCGCGAGCGACAGTGCCACGGCCACGATTCCCGCGCCGACCGCTTTCGTCACGCTCATCGTCCTGACCATGTGCAACACTCCCGTTAGTTCACCCTTGGATTGGTGTGTCAACGATCCAGGCCTACGCGTATGGCGCCGATGTCCGGCAGCAACTCGATGCCGGCGGCCCGCACGCGTTCGCGGAAACGCGCCACGTCGTTGGCGAGGAACGTGTTCAGCCGTGTGATGGCGGCGTCGAACGCAGCCTCGGCGTGCCGTGCACGCAGACGGTGGTTCGGCGTTGGTGCGCCCATTCCACGCGCGACCTGGCCGTACGCGTCACGCATCCGGCTCACGACGGCGTCGTCCGTGTCCACGATGCCCTGGCGGCCACGCGGGCCGGTGAAAAGCGTCTGCAACCTGTCGAGCCTGGTTTCGAGCGAATCGGCAGCGGCTCGCAGCGCGGCTGCGGATTCGCCCCGCGCGCGCTCGCGCACGAGACCGATCGCGTCGCGCACGTCGCGCAGCCGATCGACCGCCTGCGCTGCCTGTTCGATGCGGGCGCCCAGGCGCCGTGTCTCGTCGAATTGCGCACGGCGGTCCGCGACCGTCAGCGTGCTGCGCGCATCGAGCTCGACGGTAACTCGCGTGGTCGCTTCCGCATCGCCGACGCGGATCCGTACGTCGTACGTGCCGGGCACGACCTGCGGGCCGCCGCCGTCGGGCGCGCGGCGCTGGCCAGGCTGCCGGAATCCCGTCGTCTCGAGATCCCAGACGACACGGTTGAAGCCCGGGCTGACCTCGGAGCGGATCGTGCGCAGCACGCCGCCGTTCGTGTCGCGGATCTCGAGGGTCGCCTCCAGCTCCGTGGCGGCGGCGCCGCCATCCTGCGCCGCTGCGGTCTGTGCGCCGGCCCAGAAGCCGAGCAGTGCGCCGTAGGGGCGGTTCTCGCCGAAGAACATCGCATCACCGGTCGAACGGTATCCCAGCGGCTCCGCGACTTCGTGTTGTGTGGCCGGTGCCGGCTCGAATGCGTGCAGTCGGCTGGCCAGAATGGTCGGTTCCGCCGCGATCGCCCGCAGCGGTCGCACATCGTCGATCACGAACAATGCGCGGCCGTGCGTGCCGATCACCAGGTCGTGGTCCCGCGGATGTACGACCAGGTCGCGCACAGGCACGGTCGGCACGCCGTGCGTCCATTTCTGCCAGACGCTGCCGCCATCGAAGCTGATGAACAGGCCGAACTCCGTGCCGGCGAAGAGCAGGTCACGCTCGACCGGGTCCTGCTCGATGACGTGCACGAAGCCGTCCAGCCCGTCGGATCCGAGCGCCCGCCACGTCTGGCCGTAGTCGGTCGTGTGGTACAGGTACGGCGTCCAGTTGCCGCGCTGGTGATCTTCGAAGACGACGTAGGCCTCGCCCGCGACGAAACGTGAGGCCTCGATGTGCGGCACGCTCGTGCCCACGGGCAGCGGGCGGTTCTGCCCCGCCCGTCCCGTCGGCCGCGCCGGCCTCCGCACCGCCAGGATCCGGTCCGCCACGTTCGTCCAGGAGCGACCGCCGTCGCGCGTGACCTGCACGTTGCCATCGTCGGTGCCGACCCAGATGACGCCGCGCTCGACGGGGCTCGGCGCAACGGTCAGGATCGTCGTGTGGTTCTCGGCGCCTGTCGCATCCAATGTCAGGCCGCCGCTTTCGGCCTGCCGCTGCTTCTCCGGATCGTTCGTCGTCAGGTCGCCGCTGATCAGCTCCCACGAAGCGCCATGGTCTGTGCTCCGGTGCAGGAACTGGCTGCCGAAGTAGAGCGTGCCCGTCTCGTGCGGATCCACGGCCAGCCCGGCGTTCCAGTTGAAGCGCAGCTTCGTGCCGTCGGGGTGCGCAGGCTGTACCGAAGTCCGTTCGCCCGTGACGCGATCGAAGCGATAGAGCGAGCCCTGCTGCGATTGGCCGTACAGGAAGCGCGGCGCCTTCGGATCGACGACCGACGCAAAGCCATCGCCGCCGCCCGTGCGCTGGAAGTCGTAGTTGCGGATGCCGCCGCCGTGGCGGACGTGCGCCGGTCCGACCCACGAGCCGTTGTCCTGCAGGCCGCCGTAGATGTTGAACGGCACATCCATGTCCACGGAGATGTGGTAGTACTGCGCGAGGGGGAGGTTGGCGACGAAGCGCCAGGTCTGGCCACGGTCCGGCGAGATGCCGATGCCGCCATCGTTGCCCTGCATCAGCAGCTGGCCATCACGCGGATCGAGCCACACGGCGTGCACATCGCCATGGATCTTCGAGCTGGGCACGACCGTCCGGAACGTGCGCCCGCCATCGTCGCTCACATCGAGCGATCCCGCGATGCGGTAGATGCGATTCTCGTTGACGGGATCGACTTCGATGTCCGCGTAATAGAACGGCCGCGGATTGACGCCGTCCTCCGCATTGACGGTGCGCCAGCGGTGGCCTCCGTCATCGGAACGGAGCAATGCGTTCCGCTCCGCCTCGACCAGTGCATACACGACGCGTGGCGCGCTGCGCGCGAACGCGATGCCGATACGGCCCAGCTCGCCCGCAGGCAAGCCATCTTCGGGACCGAGGCGCCGCCAGTTCACACCACCGTCGTGTGTGATGAACAACCCGCTTCCCGGGCCGCCCGATTCGAAGAACCATGGCCAGCGGCGATAGCTCCACATGGCCGCCAGCATCGTGTTCGGGTTGGACGGATCCATGACCAGGTCGGCGGCGCCGGTCCGTTCATCGACGAAGAGCTGCCGCTCCCAGGTTGCGCCGCCGTCCGTCGTGCGGAACACGCCGCGCTCCGTGCCATCGCTCCAGGCCGGGCCCAATGCGGCGACCCACGCGATGTTCGGGTCATCCGGGTGCAGCACGATGCGGGAGATCCGCTCCGATGCAGCGAGCCCCAGGAAGCGCCAGCTGCGCCCGCCATCCACCGTTCGCCACACGCCTCGCCCCACGCCCATGCTGTTGCGCGGATTCGCCTCGCCCGTGCCGACCCAGACGATGTCGGGGTTCCGCTGTGCAATGGCGACGGCGCCGATCGACGAGGTGGCCTCGTCGTCGAACACGGGCTCGAACACGAGGCCGCCGTTCGTCGACTTCCACACGCCGCCCGTCGCGGAACCGACCCAGATCACGCGCGGGTCCGTCTCGAGCACGTCGATGTCCGCGACGCGCCCGCTCATGCCGGCCGGCCCGATGCTGCGCGCCGACATTGCCGCGAAGCGGGACAGGTCCGGCTGTGCCTCGAGCGGCGAGGCCAGAACGGTCGTGACGAAGAGGGGCGCGAGCAGGCGCGAAACTCGCGCGCCTTCCCGGCGCATGCGGAGGAAGGAAGCGTGCGACACGGCGGGCTCCTCGGCTGGGCTTGGAGAGAGGTTCGAGCCGATGATAGAGGACTCGGCCGGTGCGGGAAAGTCCGCGGCATGGACGTCGCACGCATGGCAGCGATATCGTCAACGCCCGTCGTTCTCACCTCTCACGCCGAGGCTGCCGGAATGGCTTGGATCCAGTTGCTGCCGGTCGAGCAGGCCGAGGGCCGACTCCGCACCCTGTTCGATCGCGTCAAAGGGCCGGACGGCACGGTCGACGAGATCCTGCGACTGCATTCGCTGCGTCCGCACACGCTCGAGGGCCACATGGCCCTCTACAAGTGTGTACTCCACCACAACGGCAATCACCTGCCCAAGAGCCTGCTCGAAGCCATCGGCGTGTACGTCAGCATGCTCAATCGCTGCGACTATTGCGTGGCGCATCACGAGAGCGGGTTGCGTCGCCTGCTTCGTGACGATCCGCGCGCCGACGCGATCCGCGACGCACTCGCGTCGGAACGACCCGAAGATGCCTTTTCACCGCGCGAGGCGGCGGCCCTGCGTTATGCCGAGAAATTGACGCGCTCGCCCGATCTCGTGAACGCGGACGACCTCGAGTCGTTGCGCACCGCGGGCCTCGATGATGGCGAGATCCTCGAGGTCAACCAGGTCGCGAGCTACTTCGCCTACGCCAATCGCGTCGTGCTCGGCCTCGGCGCCAGCACCAAGGATGACACCCTCGGCCTGTCACCGGGCAATTCGGACGACCCCTCCGACTGGCGGCACGGCTGATCGATCCCCGCGCAATCGCCACAGGCCGCATACGCGGAACGGCGCGTGCTCGCGAACACGCGCATCCGACACCACGACGAATGCCGCCGCATCGCCTTCCGCCCCGAACAGGTGGTGTGCATTCAACAGCCGAGCCCACCTCGACCGGAGCGCATCCACCTCATGCTCTTCGTACCCGCAGTTCATGAGACCGCTGAGTAACCAGCCGTCCACGACATCGTAGCCGAGCAGGTCCCAGGAATCGTCCAGCCCCGGTGGCTCGCTCACGGGAACCGCGAAATGCCAGGGCACCGGCGACGTCACGGCAATGATGTCCACGGGCCCGCCGTGCTCCGGCAGTGCGGCCACGATCGCGGCCAGCGATTGCCAGAGATTCTGAACCCAGCCGCGCATGGACGGCACGGGCACGCCGTTAGAGCCGAGGCCCGGCTCTTCCAGCCAGTCGAGCTGCGGATCCGCGAAGACGCCGGGCCAGACCGTGACGTCGGCGGAAAGCGGTTTGGCCACGTCGGTGCGGAGCAGGAACTGTTGGCGGCGTGGCACCGGCCAGAGCCGCTCCAGCGGACACCAGCGCTCCCGCACATCGTAGCCCAGGACCATGCCTGCTGGCGTCATTGGGAGCCTCCCGCGTGTTGTGGCAGATCGCCCGGATTCTCGCGAATCGCCAGCCTCCGAAGCCTGCTCATGAAATCTAACTTGTTCTAAATAAACGATTTGGATATTCGGCCCCGATCCTGCCCCTCGGACTGACCGAACGAGGAACCGACTCAGCTTGCGCGATTCACTGCACGCCCTGCCTCGACCCCGATCGGCCCCCGGCGCTTCGCTTCGCGCTCCTCCTCGTCCTCGCCGCGTGCACGGCGAACGCCGAGGGCCCGACCCCCCCATTCGATAGCGGTACGCGTCCCGCGCCCGGCCTTGCGGGCCGGCGCGAGCCGTGTGGGCCGTAGCCTCACCAGACTGTAACGGTGGAATTGGACGTGCTGCTCCGATGGATCCGCGCTCGGAGGTGTTGATCGCTGCGTGGGGATGCGACAGGTGCACGTTCGATTCGGCGCGAGCCGACAGCGTGCCGAATGACACCCCTTACTTCGCGCCATTGGCACAGCAAAAGCAAGGGCTGTGTGAGAACCCGCGCTCGCATCGGGAGCAAAGCGGGGCTCGTACGCTCAGCGCGGACGTGGTTCTCGCGTGGCTGCTCGCGGGCCCGGCGCCGTGCGTATGATGCGTCTCGGGTTGATCACACCGTTGGCGGCGACCGTGTCCACTCGCTTCGTCGCAGGACTCCAGATCGTGCCCGCACGTTCGTCGCTGCAGGATCGACGACCGCGCAACGAGGTTGGCGCGTGCGCCGAGCGCGCGGTACTGTCAACGGACGTTCGTCCGACCCGCGGAGGTGCCCGTTGCATCCTGTATTCCTCGCGACCGCCGGCGTGCTACTTCTACTGAGCAGTGCGCCCGCCGCCGAACCCGCGTCACACGCGCCGGTGCTCGAGCCGGACACGATCGGTCTCATCGGGACGGCGCGCGCGACCGGCGCGCGCGGCTTCGTGCGCATCACGTCGACGCCGGCGCCGTTCGTCATGTCCGTCGCGGCGAATGGCGATCCTCGTCTCGAACTCGAGTTCGTGGTGAACGGCCTGCTCGATCCCACGCCGCTCGGCGGCGACACGTACGTCGCATGGGTCGCTTCGCCGCAGCTCGATGTGTACGAACGCATCGGTCCGCTGGAGTCGCATGCGCGCGCCCGCGGCAGCACAACCCTGCCGAAGTGGCTCGCCATCGTGACCGTCGAGAACGGGCCGGGCGGCGAGAAGCCGTCCGGTCCGATCGTCGCACACGGGCTCTCGCCCAGCGGGCGGCTGCAGTCGTTCCAGGGCCACGAGCTGTTCAACGGGCCGAAGATCGGTGACGCCGGGCAGACGCCGCTGCCGCGGACGATCGAATCCTGGCAGATCGTGAACGATCAGCCGCTCACCATCCGCTATCACCTCGCCGGCGGCGGCACGGTCACGCGGACGGCGACGTGGTGAGGGCCGCGACACTCTGCGCACTCCTCGCCTGTGCCGCGCCGCTCGCCGCACAACACGATCAGCATGCGGGCGCGGACGGCCGACACCGCATGTCTCGCGACAACCCGATGCTTCCCGGCATGCGTGGCATCGTGCCGCCGGTCACGCCGTGGCTGCCGGGCGCCGGTATCGATCCCTCGACCCTTCCCGCCGCACAGCCGCGCCAGCTGGTCGAGCTGGCCGATGGCGACACGCTGCGCCTCGAAGCGCGCTTCGTGCGACGCTCCATCGGCGGCCGCTCCTTCGTCATGTACGGGTTCAACGGGCAGTATCCCGGCCCGCTGCTGCGCGTGCCGCAGGCGGCGACGGTCGTCATCGACTTTCACAACGCCATCGACCAGCCGTCGACGGTGCACTGGCACGGCGTGCGACTGGACAATCGCTTCGACGGCGTACCCGACGTGACGCAGCCGGAGGTTCCGCCGGGCCAGTCGTTCCGCTACGAAGTCCACTTCCCCGACGCCGGCATCTACTGGTATCACCCGCACGTCCGCGAAGACGTGCAGCAGGATCTCGGCCTGTACGGCAACATGCTGGTCACTCCTGCCGCGACGGACTACTACGGTCCCGCCAACCGCGAGGAAGTGATCATGCTCGATGACATCGTGATCGAGGCGGACACACTGGTACACTACGGCCGGGAGGCGCCGAACTACGCGCTGATGGGGCGCTTCGGCACGACGATGCTGGTGAACGGCGAGCCGCACTACCACCTGCAGGTCGCGCGTGGCGAGGTCGTGCGATTCTACATCACGAATGTGGCGAATACGCGCATCTTCAACCTCTCGTTCGGGGGCGCGCGCATGAAGGTGGTCGGCTCGGATGTCGGCAAGTTCGAACGTGAGCAGTGGATCGAGAGCGTGCTGATCTCACCGGCCGAACGCTACATCGTCGATGTCCGCTTCGACGAACCCGGCACGTTCGCGGTGCAGAACCGGGTGCAGGGCCTCGATCACTTCATGGGTGAGCTGTACAGCGAGACGTGGGAGCTGGGGATGGTCGAGGTGTCGGCATCGCCGGCCACGCCGGACCACCGGGCGGCGTTCGAGATCTTGCGGGAGAACCATGACGTCGTGGCCGAGATCGACCGCGTCCGTCCCTTCTTCGAGCGAAGCCCCGACCACGAGCTGCGACTCAATGTGCGCGCCGGCAACCTGCCCACGCCGATGGTCGCGTTCATGTCGCTCGACACCGCGTACTTCCGGCCGCTCGAGCTGAACGACGCGATGCCCGACATGAACTGGGTGACGACGGGCCGCGAGATCACCTGGATCCTGCGCGACGCCGCGACCGGTGCCGAGAACATGGACATCCACTGGCGATTCCGCCGCGGCGATGTCGTCAAGATCCGGATTCACAACGAAGGCAAGGGCCGCTCCTTCCATCCGATGAGCCACCCCATCCACTTCCACGGCCAGCGGTTGCTGGTGCTGTCGGTGGATGGCGTGCCCAACCCGAACCTCGTCTGGAAGGACACCATCCTCATCCCCGTCGGCCGCACCGTGGACCTGCTCATGGAGGCGAGCAACCCGGGCACGTGGATGATGCACTGCCACATCGCGGAGCACCTCGGCGCGGGGATGATGGGACTGTTCACGGTCGAGTAGAGGTAGCCGCGCCCTTCGCGGCGACGGGTCGCGGGACGCGGGGAGCGTTTACCGCTTCGCTTCGAACTCGATCTCGTCGGTGACGATGCTCGCCCCGTGGTTTGCCGCGACGGTGCCTTTTCCTTTCGTACTGACGGTTCGGCCGCTATCGAGCGCGCGCTTGACGACCGTCCCGCCCCGCAGCGTGACCGAGCCGTAGGCAGGGGCACCTGGCTGGCGCGGCTGCCGTTCGTGGCACGGGTCGCGGGCACGCCTGGACTCGATCTCCCCGGTAGGTCCCGCTGCGGCTGGACGGGACTGCCGATGAGCCAATCCGGAGTCTTCTGTCGTGAGACTGTCCAGGGGGTGCGAATTCACGGCGGAGGTGTCAATGCGTCCCTCAGGGGTCGGTTTGTCGGTCGTGGTGTTACTGCTAATGCTGGTGCTCGGCACGGCGTGCGACGACGTCAGCGCACCGGAGACGGGCGGCATCGACGTGGTCGTTCTCGGAGACGCCGGCCTGGACAGTCTCAGCGTCGTCGTCGGCTCGGAATTACGCCGTTTCGCGGCGGACGTCGCTTCCTTTCGATTCTCGCCACTCGGACCCGGCGAGCACAGCGTCCGACTCGTCTTGCCGGACGACTGTGAGGTCCAGGAGGGGAACCCGCAGCGGGTGCGGGTCACGGCGGGACGTCAAACGCGCGTCACGTTCACGCTGACGTGCCAGGGGCAGGTCCGCATCGAGGTGACGACATCGACGACGGGTCGCGACATCGATCCGGATGGGTACGTGGTGACCATCATGGATCCGCATGACTGGGTGCGGCTGCTGGCGCCGATTGCGGCGAACGGCTCTGTGAGCTTCAGCGATTCGTATTTCAAGAAGGGCGGCACCTACGTGGTGATTCTCTCGGGCATCGCGCCCAACTGCAGCGTGTCGGGACCGTCCAGCCAGATGATCGTCGTCGAGGCACGGAAGACGGGGTCCGTACGGTTTTCCCTCGTGTGCAGGGCGGAATCAGGGAGCATTCGCGTGTCGGCCGAGACGTTCGGGGAGGATCTGCCGGCCGATTATGCCGTCTTCGTCGACGGCGAGACGCGGGCCCGGCTCGGCGCGAACGGTGTCGTTACGGTCGGCGCGCTCGCGTTCGGCAGGCGTCTCGTGCAGCTCGGTGAAGTCGCGGAAAACTGCCTTGTCGCCGAAGGCGGGACGAAGCAGGTGACGACGGACTCGATCTCGGAGCCGGCCGTGCGCTTCACCGTCTACTGCACGCTCGCCACGCCGCTGCGCATCGTCGTTCGAACGACGGGTTCCGACCTCGACCCCGACGGCTATGCGGTCCGCGTCCTCGGTGCCTACGGTTACTACGACACGTGGGCGACGGTCCCGGTGAATGGAGCTGTCGAGTTCAAAGGTCTGAGCACGGGCTGGTACTCGGTGACGCTGGCGGGCGTCGCGCCCAACTGCGCCGTCCAGGGCGAGAGCACACGCGCCATTACGTTCCCCAGCCTGACTTCGGTCGAGTACGATGTGTCGTGTGCGCCGCGCGCGCCGGACGCTGGCTCGACGAGGTGATACGGTGCGCGCGCGAGGGGTCCTGGCCTTGAGCGCGTGCGTCGCCGCGTGCGCCGGCGATGCGGCGGGACCGGCGCCGGGCGTGCCGCCCGCGATCATCGAGGCGACCGTCCACGCGAATCCGCACAATGTGTTGAGCGCGATCGTGCGGGTGCGCGTCCGGCACGCCGACAGCGCGGCCGTTCTCTTCCAACTGGCCGACCGGCCGGCGAGCGTCGAGCGCACGCCGGCGTGGCCGGTCTACGGCGATTCGATCGAGATCCCTGTTCTCGGTCTGCTCCCGGAGGAGCGGTACGCGGTGGAGGTCGTTGCGTGGGGCGCGGGCGGACGTGCGGACGGGCCCGCGCTGGAGCTGGGCACCGGCGCGTTGCCGGCGGACCTGCCACGTTATACGGACGGCGGGCCCGACCCGTCGCGGGGTTTCATCGTTTTCTCGGCCAACGGGTACGGCCTCGCCATCGACAATTCGGGGCGGGTCGTATGGTACCGCCGCCTGCCGAACGGCGTGGGCCTCAGCTTCCTGCCCCGAGCGGGCCGCTACTACGCCCGGCCGCCCACGCCCGACCCGACCGACATCGAGCCGTGGGTCGAGTTCGACGCGCTAGGCAACATCCGGCGTGTCGTGACCTGTGCGAACGGATTGCAGCCGCGCTTTCACGACCTGATCGTCACGTCGGATGACAGCGCGTGGCTGCTCTGCGATGACACGCGGACCATGGATCTCCGGGCCGTCGGCGGCATGTCCGCGGCGCGTGTGACGGGGACGAATGTGCAGCGCGTCGCGGCGACCGGCTCGCTGCTTTTCGAGTGGAGTCCCTTCGACCATTTCGCGATCGCCGACATCGCTGCCGCGGAGCTCAACGGTCCGTCCGTGAACTGGACACACGGCAACGCACTCGCGCTTGCCGCGGATGGCAACCTGTTGGTGTCGTTCCGCAATCTGGGCGAGATCACAAAGATCGATGCGACCACGGGCTCTGTCCTCTGGCGGCTGGGCGGCCGGCGCAACGAATTCACGTTCCTCGGCACGCCATCGCCCGCGTTCGCGGGGCAACACAGCGTTCGTGCCTACGAAGCGTCGTCGCTGCTGCTGCTCGACAATGTGGGAGACGTCACCGAATCGCGCGCCGAACGCTACCAGCTCGATGAGACCGCGCGGACTGCGCGGCTCGTCCAGGCCCTCCGCGCCGTGCCCGCCGCGTTGACAACCATCGGCGGCAGCGTACAGGAGCTGCCGGACGGACGCACGCTCGTTTCCTTCGGGACGGCCGGCAGAGTGGCGGAGTACGACGCGAGCGGCCACGTCGTATGGCACATCGACGGACACGCCGGATACGTATTCCGGGCGGAGCGGATCCGGTCGCTGTACTCGCCGGGACGTTGACGCCGGCGCGCTTTTGTCGGTGGCGCGGTACACGTCTGCGGCCATGCACTCCGCGCTTCTTCGAATGGCAATCGGCCCAACGATCCGCTCCGGACGCCTCCTCGCCCCTCACGCCAACCGCTCCCGGAGATCGCGATAGAGCCAGGCCTGTGCCATTGCCCAGTCGCGCTTGACCGTGGCCGGTGAGGTGCCAATGGCCTGTGCCGTCTCTTCGATCGACAGGCCGGCGAAGAAGCGACACTCCACGACGCGACGCTGTCGCTCGGATCGCTGCGCGAGGCGGTCGATGGAGTCGTTGAGCGCGAGCAGGGCCTCCGCCTTCATCTCCGTGAAGTCGGCGCCGCCGTCCAGCGCGCTGTCGATGTCGTCGAACGAGACCGGCGTCTGGCCGCCTCCCCGCTTGGCGGCGAGGCGCTGCCGGGCGCGGTCGATGAGAATCTGGCGCATGGCCATGGCGGCAACGGCCATGAAGTGGCCGCGATCGCGTACGCCGAGGCTCTCCCGACCCGCCAGCTTGATGAAGGTCTCGTGAACGAGCGCCGTCGTGTTCAGCGTTTCGTTGACGCGCCGCCGACGCTGCGCGTGGGCCAGGTTCTTGAGCTGATCGTAGACGAGCGAAAACAACTCGCCGACGGCGCGAGCATCGCCCTGCTGGGCTTTGGCGAGAAGCGTGGTGAAGGCCTGCAGGTGTTCGCTCATGACAGGCTGGAGCGAGCGTGGCCGCGTGCATCTGCGGTGCTGCGATGGCGGGTCGCGTCCCGGTTCGCGGCACCTCCAAGGTAATGGCTCGGACCGGAATACGCGTCAGTCGTCGACTTCAGGACCTGAAGCCGTCGGGGCCAGACAGAGCCTGGGGCCGAAGGCGGCGGCGCGCGCCCACCGGCCCCGGTCGACCATGTCAGCCGATCTTCACCGACTGCATGACGACATCGTCTTTCGGCCGGTCACCCGGCCCGGTTTCGACCTTGCCGATCTTGCGCACGATGTCCATGCCGGACGTGACCTTGCCGAAAATCGCGTGTTTGCCATCGAGCCAGGGCGTGGCAACCAGGGTGATGAAGAACTGCGAGCCGCCGGTGTTCGGTCCCGCGTTCGCCATCGAGAGAATGCCTTCCCCTTCATGCTTGAGGCCGGGCCCGAACTCGTCCGGAATCGTGTGGCCGGGGCCGCCTCGTCCGGTCCCGGTCGGGTCCCCGCCCTGGATCATGAAGCCATCGATGATACGATGGAAAAGGACGCCGTCGTAGAAGCCCTTCTTCGCGAGCGCGACGAAGTTGCCCGCCGTCTTCGGCGCTTTGTCCTCGAACAGCTCGACCGTGAACGCGCCGTGATTCGTGTCGAACGTGGCCGTCGGATTCGCCATTGGTTCTCGTTCCAGAAGTTGGGGCGGCGTCCGAACGTGGCTGCCGCCGGTGCAGGTCTGTGGGGGCGGAGGAGCCGCCGTCGGCAATGTAGGGAACGAAGCCAGCGGCGGCGAACGTCGGAGACTGCTCCCTCTCCTCGGACCGCGAGCGGCCCGCGCTTCAGTGCTTCCCGCAGCACGCATTCGATTGTGCGTTCAGACTGCGCAGCTCGTCCGCGGCCCAGCGCTCCATGGTTCAGGGGTCGCGGGCGTTGCCCCGGCAGGCGGGCCGAGGCACCCTCATTGCATGCGCAAACCGGACAGGAGGTTGGTGATGGTCGGAACGAAACGGAGCGTCGGCGTGCTCGCGGGCGGGTTGCTGGCATGTGCTCTTAGCTGGACGGGCGCGAGCGGGCAGGACGGACTGAGGGGGACGATCGTCGTCACGAACAAGTCGGCGGCGTCGGCGAGCCTCATCGACGTGGCGAGCGGGCGGATGCTGGCGACGATCCCGACCGGCGATGGCCCGCACGAAGTCGCGTTGACGCGGGACGGCCGGGTTGCGGTGGTAACGGACTACGGCGGGCAGCAACCGGGCAACACGCTCACGGTGATCGACGTGGCGGGCCGGCGCGTGTCGCGCACGATCGACCTGGGCGAGCACCGTCGGCCGCACGGCATCGCATATCTGCCGGGTGACAGTCTGGTGGCTGTGACGTCGGAGGCGAGCGGGCACGTGGTGATCGTGCACGTCGGGTCGGGGGCGGTTCGGCAGGCGATCCCGACGCGGCACGAGGGCTCGCACATGCTGGCGTTCGGGGCACGAGCCGATCGGATCTACACGGGCGACATCGGGAGCAACACGGTTTCGGAGCTGGATGTGGCGACGGGCACCTACCTCCGCAGCTTCACGGTGCCGCGGCAGCCGGAGGCGATCGGCATGCCGGCAGATGGCCGTGAGGTCTGGGTCGGCAGCAACGCCGAAGGCAAGGTGAGCGTGGTGGACCTTGCATCAGGAGAGGTGCGCACGGCGGCGGAGGGCTTCGGCTGGCCGTATCGGATCGTGTTCACGCCCGACGGGCGCCGCGTGCTGCTGCCGGACCTGCGCGGCGAGGAGCTGCGCGTGGTGATGCGTGACGGCTTCTCCGAGGTGAAGCGGCTCGCGTTCTCCGGCGCCGGACCGCAGGGGATCGCGGTCACGCCGGATGGAGCCTATGCGCTGCAGTCGCTGAGCCGTCAGGATCGCGTGGCCATCATCGATCTGAGCACGTACGACGTCGTGCGGCACCTCACGACGGGCCCGAGTCCCGACGGCGTGGCGTATACGACGACCGTGTTCGCGAATTGACGTTGTAGGCTACCGTGCGGCATCCGCTCTCGGCCCGATGCGGCTGCGGATGCCGTCCGCTCGCACGCTCGCGTCCGCGGCGGCCGCAGCCTCGCCGGCGCTGCGAAGCACTTGGGCGTAGGTGTCGAGCAGGTCGGCGAAGGCGTGGTCTTCGGGGTCGCCGCCGCGCGTCCGCAGGGCAATGGCCTGCTCGGCGGCCGCGCGCGCGGCAGGCAGATCCCGCTGCAGGATGCGCAGTCGAGTCATCGCGGCGAAGGCATCGGCGGTGAGCGCCGCCTCGGGTTCGCTCGAGGCCTCGGCCGTGCGAATAGCGCGGTCGAGCAATGCCTCGGCGTCGGCGAGGGCACCCAGGTTCGCGTACGCCACGCCCATCGCGATCAGTTGGCGGGTGTACTCGCGCGTCGGTGGGCCGGACCCGCGGAGGAGCGAATCGCGCGCCCGGTCCAGTGCGACGCGCGCGGCCGGATCCCGGGCGCCGCCCGCCGCCTGTGGCGCGAGCAGGTCGAGCGCGACGCGGGCGAGCTGTTCGGCCTCGATTCGTGCGGCGCGCTCGGCATCGCGCGAGCCAGCGAGCTGCGAGATCGACACGGCCGCGAAGGTGCCCGCGAGCAGGAACACGGCGCCGGCGACGGCCGCCACGGCGCGGTTGCGCGCGATCAGACGGCCAACCCGGTAAGCAGGGCTCGCGGTGCGCGCGAGGATGGCGCGTCCGTCGAGCGCGCGCTCCACATCATCGGCCATCTGCTCGACGGACGCGTAGCGCCGCTCGGGCTGTTTGGCCAGCGCCGTCAAGGCAATGGCATCGAGGTCCGCCGCGAGCGCACGCGGCACTTTGGGGCGTGCCGGGTCGGGTCCTGCGCCCGCCTCGCTCGGCGGCGGGATCCGCTCCTCCAATACGCGCTTCTGGATGTCACCGGTGACGGCGGAATCCAGGAACGGGTGGATGCCCGAAACCAGCTCATAGAGGAGCAAGCCGAGCGCGTATACGTCCGTGGCGACGGTGATTCGCTCGCCGCGAATCTGCTCCGGACTGGCGTGCGCGGGCGTGAGTCGGCGGAACACGCGCGTCGCTTCCGCTGTGTAGTCTGGGCCGAGCGGCTTGGCGATGCCGAAGTCGACGAGGCGAGTCGCACCCTCGCGATCCACGAGCACGTTGGACGGCTTGATGTCGCGGTGCACGATGAGCGAGCGGTGCGCGTGCGCGACGGCGTCACACACCGTGAGGAACAGGCGCAGCCGTTCGCGGATGCCGAGGCCGACGCGTCGCGCGTGCGCCGTGATCGGCTCGCCCTCGACGTACTCCATGACGAGGAACGGCGTGCCGTCCTCGGTCGTGCCGCCGTCGAGCAGGCGAGGAATCCCAGGGTGCTTCAGGTCGGCGAGGATCTGGCGTTCGGCGAGGAACCGCCGCTGCAGGTCGGAATCGGCGGGCGCAGCCTTCACGAACTTGATGGCGACTTTGCCCGCGTAGGCGTAGTCAGCCCGCTCCGCCAGGAAGACGGCGCCCATGCCGCCGCTGCCCAATTCGCTGACGATCCGCCACGGCCCGATGCGCTGGCCGACGCGCGTCGAGAGGTCCTCCACTTCGAAGGCGGCATCGCGCACGACGTCGTCGAGGAACTGGCCGCTCGCGGCCGCGGCGTCGGCGCTTACCAGGCGCTCGATCTCGGCGCGTAGCTCCGGCTGGCCGGCGCACGCGAGCGTGAGGTACCGCTCGCGCTCGACCGGCTCCATGTCGACGACGGTGTCGAAGAGACTCTCTATGCGTTTCCAGTGATCCGCCGGGTTTTCCGCCATTCCGGAATCATCGGGCCGCGCTGGGGGAACGATCGGCGCAACCTAAGACCGGTGCAAACGAGCGCGCCAGCAGAGCGGAACGGCTCCGGACGGCGGCGGGATTGCGCGTCCCGGCGGTCCAGGAAACGGTGTGGGGTGTTGCCCCGTATTGGGGAGCCGGCCACATCCCCCTCGAACGCGGTCTGGACCCATGCAGATATTGCCCATCAACGTCGTCGAGCTCGTCGGTGTCGTGCTCGGCTGCCTCATGGTCCTCATTCCCGTGGCCGGCCTCACGGCCCGCTACGCTTTGAAGCCGATCGTCGAAGCGATCGCGCGCATGCGGGAAGGTGCCACGAGCAATCAGGCCATGCAGATGATCGAGCGCCGGATGTCGCTGCTCGAGCAAGAAATGCAGCAGCTGTCCGGGCTGCGGGATGAGGTCGGCCGGCTCGTGGACGAGGTCGAGTTCCAGCGCAAGCTCACGAGTCGCCGGGGCGATGGCTGAGCGCGCCGTCGTCACAAGACATCCTGGGTCATGATGAAGAGCGGCTGTCCCGCGAACGACTCGTAGCGAGGCCGAAGCCGGTCTGGCAGGTAGTGCCGCTCGACGTCCACGACCTTCTTCTCCGCGACTACGCGCTCGATGGGCACGCTGTCGTATCGGCCGTTGTGGATGCTGACCAGCCGGCCGAACTGACTGGCGAGGATCAGGTCGAGCGCGAGGTTTCCGAACGCCATCGGCACGATGGAGTCGAGGGCATCGGGGTTGCCGGAACGGACCAGATAGCCGAGGCGCTGGTTGATCACGTTGACGCGCCGCCCGTTGTTGAATTTCGGGGATAGCTCCTTGAGCGCTTCGGCGACCTTGTCGCCCACGCCGCCCAGCTTCTTGTGTCCGTACTGGTCGGCCTCCTGTCCCTCGAACGTCATGCCCTCCTGGTGCTTCATGTGCGCGCCTTCCGAAACGAGCACGACAGAGTACCGACTGGGGTGACGCTCCCGGTCGTAGACCATCAATTCGGCGAGGCGCTCGATGTCGAACGGGTGCTCCGGAATGACACAGCGATCGGCTGCGCCGGCCATGGTCGGCAACAGCGCCGTGAATCCAGCGTAG
>JBFJPA010000024.1:0-17828 GCA_041617355.1 Longimicrobiales bacterium | reverse complement strand
GCCTTCACGCACACTCGATCAGGAGTCGCGCAGCGTCCGGGCCGGATCGACGACGGCCGCGCGTCGCGCGGGGATCCAGCAGGCGATCAGGGCCGCCACGGCGAGTGTGCCGCATCCCAGAGCATACGTGAGCGGATCGGTCGACGCGATTCCGAATAGGAAGGCCGACAACGTACGGGTTGCCGCCAGCGACGCCCCCAGGCCAAGCAGCAGGCCGAATGCGAGGATGCGCAGCCCGTGACCGACGACGAGGCGACGGAGGTCATGACGTTCCGCACCGAGCGCGACGCGGATGCCGAGCTCGCGACGGCGCGCGCGCACGAACTGCGACATCGCGCCGTAGAGACCGATGCAGCTGAGCAGCAGTGCGACGGCGGCGAACCCGGCCAGCAGCCAGGTCCTGAAGCGCTCCTCCGCGAGCGAACCGCGCAGGCGTTGGCGCAACGTGCCGAAGTCGTCCAGCGGGAGCGACGCATCGTACGACCAGATGGTTTCTCGAAGCGTTGGCAGCACGGTCGCTGCGGCCGGGTCGTGCCGCACGACCAGGGCGAGCAACGCTCTCGGAACCTGGGCGTACGGCACGTAGACCATGGCCTCCGGTTCCTGCGCGAGCCCGTGATGGCGAACATCGCCGGCGACGCCGACCACGGTCACCCAGGAATCGTCTCGTGCGATGTCGCCGAAGCGAAACCGTTTGCCGACCGCCCGCTCACCGGACCAGAAGCGCCGGGCGAACGTCGCACTCACGACGGCGACGCGGAGTCCTCCCGGTCCATCAGCATCGGTCACATCGCGGCCATCCAGAATGGGAATGCCGAGAGCGTGGAAGTAGCCCGGCAGCACGGAATGGAACGGCAGGCGAGGTGGTCGCTCGGGATCTTCGGCGACGAAGTCTTCGGGAAGCATCGTCGTGAGAGAGCGGTTGCCATCCAGCGGCATGCCGTGGATCGCGCCCGCGGCCTGAACGCCGGGGATGGCGCGAACCCGATCGAGCAGGGTCTGGAAGAACGAAAGGCGCGCGTCGGCGCTCGGGTAGCGCCGGTCGGGCAGCTCCACATCGACCCAAGCGACGCCATTCGGCTCGAAGCCCGGAGCGACCGTGGACAGTCGGACGTACGCGTTCACGATCAGGCCAGCCCCGGTCAACAGGACCAGGGCAAGAGCTGCCTGTGCGGCGACGAACGCGCTGCGGGCGCGATGCCCGAACAAGCCACGGCGTGCGGCGAGCTCGCCCGCGCGAAGCCGCGTCGCGATGTCCGCGCGGACGGCTTGCAGCGCGGGCGCGAGTCCGAAGACCAGACCCGTAAGGATCGAAGTCGCCAGCGCAAAGGCCAGTACGCGCACATCCAGCCCGACCTCGGCGAGGCGCGGGATGTCCGCGGGTGCGAAGCCACGGAACAATGCGATGCCCGCCCGGGCGAGAAGCGCGCCACCCAGCCCTCCCGCACACGATAGCAACACGCTCTCGGTCAACAGCTGACGTGCGACGCGTGCACGGCCTGCGCCGAGCGCCGACCGCACGGCGATCTCGCGGCTGCGTTCGCCGGCGCGCACCAGCAGCAGGCCCGCAACATTCACACACGCGATGACGAGCAGCAGTGTCACTGCGGCGAGCAGTAACCAGAGCAGCAGGCCGGCGTCCCGCAGCGTCCGTTCGCGCAGGTCGGCCACCCAGAACCGTCGCTCGCCCACGGCCGGGTACTCCACCCCCAGCTGCGCGCCGATGTCACGCAGCTCGGCTTCGATTGCGGCGACGTCCGTCTCCAGTCGGCCGCGCGCAATCATCTGCAGGAAAGCATCGCCCCGCTCGTCGAGCGGATCTGCGATTCGGCCGAGCGGAAACCAGAGCTCGACATCGTCCTGAAAGATGGCTTCGGGACCGCGGAACCCCGCCGGCATCACGCCGATGACGGTGTAGGGCTGGTCATTCAGCGCGAGCGTGCGTCCCAGCACGTCCCCGTCGCCACCGAATCGACCTTGCCACAGACCGTGGGACAGGACAACCACCGCGTCGCCGGTGCGCCGGTCATCTCCCGGCAGAAAGCCGCGGCCGAGGACCGGCACGGCACCGAGCACGTCGAAGAAGCGATGCGACACCCCAGCCGCGGCCAGCCGAACCGGTTCGCCGCCTGCCAACAGGTCCATGGGCTGGAGCCGCGAGACGGCCACGTCGGACAACGTCCGGCTCCGCTCCACCAGGTCGAAGTAATCCGCCGGCCCCGTCGACGACACCTGCACGGTACCGAACCGCAGGCCCACCTGGACGAGGACGCCCTCGCCGCGGTACGGCAGCGGCCGCAACAGAATCGCGTCCACGACGCCGAACATGGTCGTCACCGCGCCTACTCCAATGGCGATCGTCACCAGCGCGGTCAACGTGAACAGAGGGGCGCGCAGGAACGCGCGCGCCGCGAACCGGACATCCTGAAGCAGTCCCGACACGCCCATCTCGAACCTCCCCCGGCAGGTTGCTCGAAGGTCCCCACGCGGCGGCCCGCGGCGAACCTCGGCGTGTTCCACGACGAGTGACCGGACCACGTCACGCACCATGCGGATGGCCAGCTCGAGTCGCGCGCGGAGTCCCCTCGACCGTGCGTCCCGACACAGCTCGCGGTACAGCCGAACCATCTCCTCGCCGTGCCGCTCGCGGAATCGCCGCGGATACAACCGCAGGAGCGCGCGGTACCACCCCGCGCGCGGCTTCGTCTCAGCCCGCCGCGACATCCGGCCCCAGCCGATTCCGCACGGTACGCACGGCACGCGCGAGCCGCTTCGCATCCGCGCGCAGCACCCGCTCACCCAACGCGGTGAGCGCGTAATAGCGTCGCCGCTCCGCGTGCGCGCCCGCCGCGCCCACGGGCGCATCCGCGTCTTCGATCAGGCCACCGTCCTGGAGGCGCTGCAGCGATCCGTACAACGTGCCCGGCCCCAGCCGCAGCGCACCGTCCGTCGCCCGCTCGACCTCCTGCGCGATGGCATATCCGTGGGATGCGCCGTCTGCCAACGCGACCAGCACGTGTAATGCGACGGGCGTGAGTGGCAGCAGCGACGCCGGGATTCGGTCTGATCCGTGCACGCGGGACCTCCGTGGTTCTGGACCCTGGACGATGTGCCGGTCACGGATATATCCGCAACCGTTGTATCGTGGACCGTCGATTCCCGGGGACCAACGCCCCGCCCGGTGGGAGGAGCGCCTGTTATCGGGGCCACCCGCGAAGCGTTCTACCGGCGAGATTTCCTCCACTAGCACGGCGCGATTCCCTGCAGGAGAGGAATGGAGCGAACCGTAGGAACCGTCCCCCTGGGGTGCCGCGCAGCAGCGGTGTTCGCCACCTGGCTGTGCCTGGCCCTGCTGGCTGCTGGCTGCGAGACGAATCTGCTCGGGTCCGACATCCGGCTTTCGGTGCGGACCGATCGCGAGGAGTACCGGCTCGAGCGGATCGAAAACGCCTTTCGTGTCGACCTCCTGCTGACCCTTCGCAACCACGGCGACGTCGCGGTCTTCACGGGGAACTGCGGCGGTGTTATGGACTTGGAGCTACGGAAATGGGAGGGCGGCGCCTGGGTCCCGGCGTGGCGGCCCTACCTTCCCCTGTGTCTGAGCATTCCGCTGGAAATCCGTCCGGGAGGCAGCCACCGCCACCGGCTGGAGATCGTCGCGTACCTGCCCGAATCGGGGCTCGGCCCGGGGCTCGAGGTGGCCGGGATCGACGGCACGTACGCCATCGTCGTCAACACCCTCTTCACGTCCGCGGCGGACGCGCCGGACCGCGGCGACACGCGGCTGCCGCTGGCGAAACGGACGTCGAACGCCTTCGAGCTTCGCCTGCGCTGACCGGTTCCAGGGCTCGGGCGATCGACTGGCCTGACGTTTGCTCTTGGACCGGAGCGCAGATAAACTGAAAGCGTGCGGTCCAGGCACGGGGATCGTGATTTCCGACGCGGAATCCGCGGATCGAGGGCTGGTGAGAAATCAGCTTGGTCTGGCGGAGCCTGCGTCGGAACCCCTGGGGCAGTGGCTGGCCGCGCCCGCTCATCTCCCCGGAGGTTGTTCATGGTGCCGCAACTCTGCCTGCCCCCGGCTTTGAGGGCACGGGTCGTTCCCGCAGTTTGTCGCTTCGCCGCTACGATTCCGTTGCTCGTGGGTGTGGCGGCGTGCGCGCCCGATCAGCAAGCGCCTCTGGAGCCTGTCGACATCGCCGCCAGCAGCGCACCGGCAGGGCCCTTGCTCATCGTCGAGGTGTCCAGGCCGGACGGATCGGGGCCCGTGAAGGACGCGACCGTCCGCGTGTACGGCGATCGCGGCGTGAACGGAGTCGGTCCCGTAGCCACGGCGCTGACCAACGATGTTGGCAAGGTCAATCTCGCGTTGCCGGTGGGGAACTACTGTGTCAGCGTTCGTCTCGCTCCCCCGGAGTGGCTGACGCTGGATCTCGTGACGCCGCCGGCAGCATTCCAGTACACGCCGATCGGCGTTGCTTACGGACCTGTCGTCGCCGTGCCAGCGCAGGGGACAAGCTCTGGTACGGAGTACGACGTCGTGCCGTTTACGCCGCAGGCATTTGAAAGCTGCTACACGAACCTGCCGATTCGCCATGCCTCCGGTGGCGTGGTCACGCCGGTCAAGCTGGCGCCGCCGATCATCGTCACGCCGGAGATCTTGGGCCTGAACGGACAGCCGCTGACGGGCGTGGATGTGTACGCCGTGTTGCCCGTGACCGTGCCATGGCGCACGAGCCCGGATCCGGAGATCCAGACTGCGTTCTTCAGTCTGGTCGATCCGACGGCATCGCCGGCGGAGGTCGTCGTGTCGCAGGGCGCCCCGTTCGCGATCGAGTTCCAGCAGCCGTTCGCCGGTTTCAACATCACCGGCACCGTGAAAGGGATGGGCGGCACGGGTCCGGGCGCATTCACAATCGAAGCCGCGCCGCTGCTGTGCCGCCAGTTCACGGAGCAGTTCCCGGCAGGCGAGACGGACGTCGATTTCCTGCGCGCGAACTATGGCTATCACGCGACGCTCGGCTTGCAGCCGGACCTGTCCAAGGTGGCCGCGCAGATTGTGCACCAGGGGGCAGGCAGTGTGACCGTGACGTTCCGTACGAATCTGCCGAACGGCCAGTGGACGACGACCGTCAGCTACGACTGCGCGGGTGGCAACTGTGGCGGCGCGACCGTAAAAACGACGCCCGGCAAGAACAACCAGACCGCGCAGGTTTTCCATGCCGCGAAGGGTGGCGGCGTGACGAAGACGAGCATCGTGCTGGGCAACATCCCGGCCGAGCACCTCGAGGTGTTGTTCGCCGCGAAGACGAAGGGCGACAAGATCCCCGTGACATCGCGGGACGTCGCGACGGACGCATTCTTCCTCTTGCCGAAGCCGGCGCGCTGCAGCGTGCAGCAGAGCAACGACGACAAATGGGTGGTGGCCGACATCTAGGACTGCGCCGGTCGGCGACGGGCGCGCGCACGCCGCGGAGGGTGTGAGCGCGTTCGTCGGCCGGGCGGCGGAGCGTGCCCGCCTGGCCGCGCTCCTGGACGGCGCCGCTGCGGGGCGAGGTCGAGTCGTCTTCATCACCGGCGAAGCGGGCGCCGGCAAGAGCAGTCTGGTCGAGCAGGTCCGGGCCGAGGGCGTCGAGCGGCAGCCGGACCTGCTCGTTCTGCATGCGGCGTGCTCGGAGCAGTTCGGATCGGGTGAGCCGTACCAGCCCTTCATTGACGCGTTTCACGACCTGATCGTCGATGTCCAGACGCAGGGCTCGCGTTGGACGCACTTGCGCGAGCTGGCGGCAGAGCTGGCGCCCACGTGGATCGCGGCCATCCCGCTCGCGGGCAACGTCATTGCGGCGACCATGACGACGGCCGTCGAGTTGCGGCGGCTGGGCAGCGGCGCGTCGGCGGCGAGCGAAGAGGCGCTCTTCTTCCAGTACACGGAAGCGTTGCTGGCGGCCGCCTCCGAACGTCCGATCCTGCTGGTGCTCGACGATCTGCATTGGGCGGACGGCGCGACGGTTTCGCTGTTGACGCACATTGCGCGGCGCATCGCCAGCGAACGCCTGCTCATCCTCGGCACGTACCGGCCGGCCGACGTGGACGTCAGCCGGCACGTGATTCGTGAAGCCCGGCTCGAGCTCGAGCGGTACAGCCTGGCGGAAGAGATGCCGCTGCCGCCGCTCGACCGGTCCGCGCTCGTCGAGCTGGCCACGACGCTGCTCGGCGGACCGCCCTCGCGCGATCTGCTCGGCTGGATGGAAGAACACGCCGGCGCGAATCCGCTCTTCTTTCAGGAGCTGCTCCGCTGGTGTGTGGACCAGGGCATCGCGAAGCAGCGCGAGGGTGAATGGGGGCTCGAACGCTTGCCGCTTGCCGTCGAAGTCCCACGTAGCGCCGAGGCCGCCATCGAGCGACGCCTGCAGCGGCTCGATCCCGACACGTATCGAATCCTCGAATACGCCAGCGTGCAGGGTGATGAGTTCAGCGCGACGCTGCTCGCGCAACTGCTCGACACCGATGAGCTGGCCCTCGAAGAGACGCTCGAGTCCATTGCGCGCACGCACCGCCTGGTCAGCTACGTCGAGACGTGGGACCTGCCGGGCGGCGACATCACGAGCGTGTATCGTTTCGCCCATTCGCTGATCCAGGACGTGCTGCAGGGTCAGTTGCAGGGCAAGCGTCGCATTCTCCTGCACCGTCGGATGGCGGAATTGCTGGAGAGTCTGTATGGCGATGGTGCGGACGCGGTCGCCCATCGGTTGGCGGTTCATTGCGATGAGGGCCGTCTGCCGGAGCGCGCGTTCCACTTCGCCGTCGCGGGCGCGGACCACGCGAGCAAACTGTATGCGCATCGCGACGCGATCGGCCTGCTGGCGCGCGCCCTCAAGAACAGCGCCACGGACGCGCAGCGAGCGGAAGCCCTGCGCCGGCTCGGCGAGGAGAACCGTCTGATCGGCCGTCTGAGCGAAGCGCAGGACGCCTTTAACGAGGCGTTGTCCCTTCGTGAGACGTCGGGAGCCGAAGCCGAAGCGGTGGGCCTGCGACGCCGCCTGCTCATGGTGAAACGGCAGCTGGGGACGCCCCGCGAATCGATCGAAGCGGAGCTGCGCGGGCTGCTCGAGCGGGCGCGCTCGGTCGATGCCACGACGGAGCATTGTCATTTGCTCTGGCTCTGGAGCAACCTGCCGGGCGTGTCGACGCGTGACGCCACCGGGCTTTGCCGCGAAGCGCTCGATCTCGCGGATGCGTCCGGCGATCCGGAGCTCCGTGCGGCGGCGCGATACGCGCTGGGCCGCGTCCTCGCCCTGGGTCCCGACCCGCGCCAGGGCCTGGAGCCCCTGCACGAGTGCATCGAGCGGTGTCCGCAGCAGGATCGCCAGCGACTCGCCAACGCGCGCAACGTCATTGGCATCATCCACGTCAAGCTGGGTGACTACCGTTCGGCTGCGCGTGAGTTCGAGGAGACGGCCCGCACGTTCGACGAGATCGTGGACCCGGTCAACGAAGCCGCGGTCCGCAACAACCTGAGTGTCCTGCAGACCCGATTGGGCGAGTGGGAGGCCGCGGAACGCAATCTCGAGGAAGCGTTACGGATCGCCCGACGCATGGGTGCCGAGACGCGGGCGCACGGGCCGCTCGAGAATCTCGCGCACCTCGCGGAGGCCCGGGGCGACTGGGCCGACGCGATCGCCCGCTGGAACAACGTTCTGGAACGCGGTCGCGAAGGGGGCTGGTGGAATGTGCAGGTGATCGCGCGCGCGGGCCTGGGCCGCGCGCACGCGGCGCTTGGCGCGATCGAGGATGCCGTGCGCGAGCGTGATGAAGCGCATGCGTTGCTGCCGGACGGAGACGTCGCGTCGGAAGCGGCCCTCGCGCTCTACCAGCTGGACGCGCGCCTCGCGGCGATGCAGGGCAATGTCGACGTCGCGTTGAGCCGGTTGGATCAGGTGGAGCCCGTCCTCGAGCGCAGCGATCGCTACGAGTGGGCCGCGGCGCAGGTGCTTCGCGCGGAAATCCTGGCATCCGGTGACCGGCCCGCTGCGAGCGAGGCCGTGGACGAAGCGCTGGCGGTGCTGCAACCCCTTGGAACGGAACCACTCCTGGAGCGAGCGCGGGGCATCCTCGCGGGAAAGGCGGCAGGCTGATGCGGATCAGTGTCGCGACGGCGAACATTTTGCTGCTGGCCGGCACGCTTGCGTGCAGTGGCGATGCGGGCGGGCCTCCGGCAGGCGGCACCGCCGTGTATTGCACGGCCGCCTTACCCGACGTGCTCAACACGTTCGTGACGCCTGACGTCACTGCGTCCGATGCCCGTTGGCTGCTGTTCACGCCGCTCGTGCGATACGACGCGGAAGGCTCGGCCATGGTGCCGTGGCTCGCGATCGCGTGGCGCTGGAACAGTGCCCGCACGGAAGTGGACGTGGCGCTGCGCACCGACATTGTCTGGCACGACGGCGAGACGCTCGACGCGGACGACGTGGCCTGGACGATCCGGATCGCGGCGGATCCCGTCTACGGCTATGTCGGCGCCGACGATCTCGCGGGGCTGCTCGCGGCGGAGCCGATCGCGGCAGACACCGTCCGGCTGCGCTTCGATCGGCCGCTGATCGCGGAGATGGAGCCGTTCACGGCATTGCCGATCCTGCCCCGTCACTTGCTGGACACGATTCCGGCGGAACGTTTCGATGAAGCCGCGTTTCACCGATCCCCAGTCGGCAGCGGCCCGTTCCGGTTCACGGAACGCACCGTGGACGGTGCCGTGGTGCTGACCCGTCACGAGGCGTTTCCGGAGGCCCTCGGCCGGGCTGGTCTCGACCGGTTGATCCTGCGCGGCGTGCCGGAGGTGACGTCGCAGCTGGTCGAGCTGCAGACGGGCAATGTGGAAGCGTGCGTCATGGGATCGTCCCGCGCCGCGGACGTCGAGCAGAACGCCGCTCTGCGTGCGTTGCCGGTGCCGCCGACGGGCATCCAGGTAATTCCGCTGAACGGCAGGCAGGCACCGCTCGACGATGTACGCGTTCGACGTGCGCTGTCGGCCGCGTTGGATCGGTCCACACTCGCGACGAGTTTGTCCTCGTTGATCCAGCCGGCTCGCACGTTCCTGCCGCCGGGCTCGCGCTGGCTCGACGCGACATTGCTGCAGCCGGATGCGGACTCGGCGCGGGCCGCCGCCGTCCTCGACAGTGCGGGCTGGCGGCCGGGTCCGGACGGCATTCGTCGCAATGCCGCCGGTCGGCCGCTGCGCTTCACGCTGGCCGCGCCGCAGCCGCTGCGCAACTTGCTGACGGTGGTACAGGCGCAGTGGCGGCGCGTCGGCATCGACGTGGAACTGCGTTTCCTCGAGGGCGCGGCCTACGTTGCGATGATACGCGAGCCTTCGACGCGGCCGGCCGCGATGGCGCTGTCCTTCATTCCCGATCGCATTGTGACGCCTGACCCGTGGGAGCAGTTGAACTCGGAGGGAGGCAGCAATCTGGCGGCGTATCGCAACGCGACCGTGGACTCGCTGACCGCGTTGCTGCGCACGCCGCTGGCCGATGCGGAGCGGGCCGCCGCGTACCACGAGGTGCAACGTCGGGTCATGGAGGACGTGCCACTCCTTTATCTGCTGCATGCACCGCGGCTGCTCGCGGTGCACGCCGAGCTGGATGGCGTGTTGACGGATCGGAACGGTCCGTTCGCCTCCGTCGCGGCGTGGCGCGTCACGCGCTGAGGCGCGATGCCGGACATCCCACCGCTGCTCGGCCGGGAAACGGAACTGGCGGTGATCGCGGATGCCATCGCCCGGGCCGCGGCCGGGAAGCCGTCGCTCGTGATCGTCGAAGGCGAGCCGGGCAGCGGGCGCACGGCGCTGCTCGACGCGCTCGAGACCTCGCCGCTCCTCCCCCGCCGGAAGATCCAGGTCACTCGGCTCGACATTGCCAAGGGCGGCGACGCCGACGTCGTGGCGGACGCGGCGGGCCGCTTGACGCGGCACCAGACCTACGAGCGGCTGGGCGGCCGCCGCCGCCTCGGCGCTGCGATCCGTCGCGTCTTGCCGGATTGGATGGGAGCGATCCCGGTGTGGGGCGACTTGCTCGAAGCGATTACCACGACGGCCAACGTCGTGCGCCGGCGCAAGAAGGACCCGGCGGACACCTTGCCCGAGGACATCGCGGCCCTGCACCGTGTGGCCCGGCGCCGTCCGACGGCCGTCCTTGTGGATGATGCGCACCGGCTCGGCCCGGTGGCCACGGACCGCTTGCTGCGCCTGGTCGGCGCTGCCGATGTCGGGACCCGACTCCTCGTGCTCGCGACCGCGCGGTCCGCTGCACCCGGCGCTCCGCCGGCCGAGATCATCCGGCCGTCACCGCGGATTCCCACGGAACGGCGGCAACGCATCTTGCTGGGTCCGCTCGATGAGCCAGCGGTACGGACCTGGACACAGCGATTCCTCGGCGGCGACGTCGATGACTCGGTCATCGCCGATGTGCTGGAATCGACTGGAGGGCTCGCCGCGGCCATCGCCACACGGCTCGACGCCCTGCGAGCCGCTGGCACACTCCGACGCGACGGCGAGCGCTGGACGCTCGACACGGAACGGCCGCCGCCCGTCCAGGAGGAGACGCCGGTCGACTTCGGGCTTCTGGGCGCCGACGTCGTCGGCGTGCTCGGCGCGGCCGCGACTCTGGACGATCCCTTCGATGCGCTCACGCTTGCGCAGAGCGTCGGGCGTGACGAGCTATGGGTCGAGGACCGTCTCGCGGCCGCACGGCGGCTCGGCGTTCTCGAATGCATCGATGACAGTCACGAGGTTGACGGCGAGATCACGTCAGTCTACCGATTCGTCTCGGCCGCGACGCGTGCAGCGCTGCGGCGACAGGCTCACTCGCAACGGACATCTCGATGAAACTGCGTCGTGCCATTCCGCTGGTCGTGTTGCTTGCTGCGTGCGCATCGGACGGCGATGCTCCTCTGCCCGTCGCCTGGGTCGGCACGGATACATTGGACCTCGAAAACGTGGCCAGACTGCTCGTCCTCGCGCAGCCGTTTCCGCGCGACACCGGCGCCGTCGAGGATCTGGTCCGCCACTGGCAACACGTGACCGCGTTGCGTGCACACGAGGATTGGATCGCGCTGTTGCCGGAAGCGACGGGTCCGATTCTGCGCGACAGTGCGATCGCCGCGCTGCGTGCATCGCGCATGCCCGATCCCGTGAGCGAGAGCGCACGGCTGGCGCGGACCGTTTACGACGCCGGAGAGGTCCGGCTGATCGCGCACGTGCTACGCCGGGCCAATGCCATGACCCGCGTCGAAGAGGGGGAGATCCAGCGCAGGACCGCCGCCGCCATATTGCACGACCTCGATTCTGGCGGGACGTGGGCGGCAGCGAACGTGCGGAACGAGGACGACGGCGCGCGCGAGCAGGGTGGGATCATCGGACTCGTCTCGCGCGGCGAGCTGCCGCCGCCCCTGGACAGCGTGGCGTTCACCCTCGCGCCGGGCGCGATTTCACGAGTCATCGTGTCCAATGCCGGATTCCACATCCTGCGCCGGCCGACGTACGAGGAGGTGCGCGCGCTCTTCGGCGAGCTCCTGGCGGCGAGGATCGCGCGTATGCAGGAGAACCAGCTGGCCACGGAAGCCGCGAACCGGCGCAACGCGACGCTCGCTCCGACGGCGGCGCTTCGCATCCGTGAGGTCGCGCAACGGACCTGGGGCGCGTTGGGTGCGGCCGATGCCGTCGGCACGTTCGACGGCGGACAGATCACGGCCGGCGATGTCGCGCTTGCGCTGGCGGAGCGGCCCTGGGACGCACGGCGGGCGCTCTTCACGGCGCCGGCCGATGTGCGCGAGTCGTTTGCCGGCCGCCTGCTGCTGCGCGCGCTGCTCGCCGCCGAAGCCGCCGACGCCGGCATCACGCCGAGCCCGGCCGACAGCGCGGCCGCCGTCGCGGACGTACGCGCCCGCGTCTCCGCCATTGAGGACCGACTCGGCCCCATGGACGCGCGTCGCTACCTGGAGGCGATCGCCGCGCGCCATATCCCGCTGGACCCGATGCCGCCCCTGTTCGCACAAGCATTGCTGCAGGATCAGGACAGCGGGTTCCTCGTGTCCGCCATCGAGCCGGCGCTCGAGCGGACGCGCGCGTTGCTCCTCGCCGCCGGCTACACCGGACGCTGATCGAATGCGTGTTCGCATTGCTTCTGTGTTGATTGTGCTCGCCGGCTGCGGCAGTGCAGCCGACCCGGGCGGAGCTCCTGGTGAGCCGCTGGCGGGAGTCACGGATGGGGAGCTGGGTCGTTTTCTTCTGGGCCGGGCCGTATTCGAACGGATCGCCACGCCGGAAGAAGGACTCGGTCCACTCTTCAACGCGGATCGCTGCAGCGCCTGTCACGACCAGCCGGCTCCGGGCGGGACGGGCTCGCTGCTGGTCGTGAAGGCGACGGCCTTCGATGGGACCGCGTGCAGCCTGCTCGAGGACGAAGGCGGCGACAATGTGCAGCAGCGGGCGACGCCCGCGCTCGCCGCACACGGCGTCACCGTCGAGCCCATTCCGCCATCCGCGACGACGACCGCCCGCGTGACCGCACCACCGCTGTTCGGGCTCGGCCTGGTCGAAGCGATTCCCGACGCGACATTGCTGGAGCGCGCCGACCCGGAGGACCGCGATGGCGATGGTGTGAGCGGGCGAGCACCCCTCTTGGCGGACGGGCGCGTCGCACGTTTTGGCCGCAAAGGTGAGACCGCGACGCTCGTCGGCTTCATCGACACGGCGCTGCGTTTCGAGCTCGGCCTGACAACGCCGGATAACCGCCGGGAGGAGCGGCCGGGTTCCGCACCATTGCCGCCCGGTGTGGATCCGATGCCGGAGCCGGAGATCGACGAAGACGGCGTCGCATTGCTGGGCGACTTCACGCGCTTCCTCGCTCCGCCCGCGCCTGCCGCGGAGCGCGACGCGCGCGGCGAGCGGGTCTTCCAGGATGCCGGGTGCGCAGCCTGCCACACGCCGGAGCTGCGAACGGGACCCTCAGAATCGAAGGCGCTGGATCGCGTCGCCGTCCGCGCCTATTCGGATTTCCTGCTGCATGACCTCGGTCCCGAGTTGGCCTCGGTTTGCGGTCTGCGCGCTGCGCCGAGCGAATGGCGAACCGCGCCGCTCTGGGGCCTGCGCCACCGCGGCAGCTACCTGCACGACGGCCGCGCAACCGACCTCGCCGCCGCCATCGAGGCGCACGGCGGCGAGGCCGAGTCTTCGCGCCAACGCTGGCGTGCGCTCAGCGAAGCCGACCGGAACGCGCTCCTGGCGTTTTTGCGTTCGCTCTAGGCGACACCTGCCGATCGCGGCGGCTACTCGGCGCGCAAGGCGGACGCCGGCGGGATGCGCGTGGCACGTCGCGCGGGCACTGTGCACGCGAGGGCGACCACGCCGAGCAACACGAGCGCGACGGTGAGCATCGTGAGCGGATCCTGCGCGGCGACACCGAACAGGAGGCTTTCGATGATGCGGCCGGCCGCCAGCGCGCCGGCGATGCCGAGGGCGGCCCCGGTCAGGGCGGGGCGCAACCCCTGCCAGACGACGAGTGAAACGACTTCCCGCGCGCGGGCGCCAAGGGCCATGCGCACGCCGATCTCACGCGTACGTTGTGCGACGACGAACGCGACAACTCCGTACATGCCCACTGCCGCGAGCGTGACCGCGAGCAGCGCGAAGAGTCCGAGCAGGGTGAGGATGAACGAGTGGCGGGCCGTATCGTCGGCGACCAGCTCGGCCATCGTACCAGGCCGATTGAGCGGGATCTCCGGATCGACGGACGCGACGGCCCCGCGTGCCGCACGCAAGATCGCCGCGCCGCCGGCCGCGCGGATCACGAACGCGCCGAAGCCGCCGGCCGCCTGCGCTTCGGGCACGTAGAGCGACGGCTCCGGCAGCTCCGTCAACGAGCGTGCCCGCACGTTGCCCACGACGCCGACGATGGTGCGTGGCAGGGTGTCCGGAAAGCCGATCGAGACCTGTACGTCAATCTGTTTGCCGAGCGGATCCTCACCCGCAAAGTAGCGATCTGCCAGCGCTTGATCGATCAACGCGACTGACTCCGCATCCATGCGGTCGCCGGACGTGAAACTGCGTCCCGCGAGGAGTGGGATGCCCATCGCCGCCAGGAAATCCGGATCGATCGCGCGGTATGCGGCCTCGGGCACCTGTCCCGGGTCCGGCTGTGGCAGATCGGTGCGTGTGAAGCCGCCGAAGATGTTCGTCGTGCCAAGAGGCAGGCCGACAACGAAGCCGGCGCGTTCGACGCCCGGTAGTGCGTTCAGCCGGTCCAGCACCATCTCGACGAAGCGCAGCTCCGCCTCCGGCTCCGGGTAGCGTGCGCTCGGCAGCGAGATGCTGAAGTGCGCGATGTTGTCGGTCTGGAAGCCCGGCTCCACAGCGCGCATTTCGAAAAGGCTGCGCAGCATCAGACCGGCGCCCAACAGCAGGACGACGGAGAGTGCGACTTCGGCGGCCAGGATGAACGACCGCGCACCGAACCGGGAACCGGTCGCGCCGCGGCCGCCCTCTCGAAGTGTCTGGGCGAACGGCAGTTCCGAAATTCGAAGCGCTGGCACGATTCCGAAGACGGTCACCGTGAACAACGCGAGCAGGACCGCGAAGCCGAGCGCCCGAGCGCTCAAGCCGATGTCTTCGACGCGCGGCAGGTTGCCCGGTGCGAGGTCGCGCAGGACATCGATGCCCCAGGCGGCGAGGAGCAGTCCGAGCCCTGTGCCCGTCACGGCGAGCACGGTGCTTTCCGTGAGCAATTGGCGGACGAGTGTGCGCCGTCCCGCACCGAGGGCGGCACGCACGGCCATCTCGACGCGGCGCGCCGTACCGCGCACGAGCATGAGGTTGGCGACGTTCGCACACGCGATCAGCAAGACCATCAGGACGGCGCCGAACACGACGAACAGTGCGAGTCGCACGTCGCCGACGGTGACTTCGTGCAGCGTCGCCAAGGTCGCCGATGGTGTTGACGTTCTGCTCCGGATACTCCGCGGCGAGCCGCGTGGAAATTGCTTCCAGCTCGGCCCGTGCCTGACTCGCCGCGACGTCCGACCGAAGCAGCGCAATGCCGCTGTACAGCACGCAGCCGCGGCCGCAGCCTTCGTCGTTGTTCTGGACCGGCAGCCAGATGCGTGCGCCGCGCGGAAAGTCGAAGCCGTGCGGGGCCACGCCCACGATCGTGTACGACGTGCCCTGCAACCGGAGCGTGCTACCGATCACATCGGCCCGACCGCCCAGCCGCTCCTGCCAGAAGCCGTAACCGATCACCGCGACCTGCGGGCCGCGGTATCGGGTCTCCTCCGGCGTGAAGGTGCGACCGAGGACGGGCTCGGCGCCGAACACGCGGAAGAAGTCGGCAGTCGCATCCGCGCCCGGCACGAGCTCCGCACCGCTTTCGAGCGACAACGTGACGTTGCGATTCCGGAACAGGGCCATCGCCTCGAAGCTGGTCGTGCCGGCATTCCAGTCCTCGAAGTCCGGCACCGCGACCAGGCCGAGTCGGACGTCCCGCGGCTCTTCCGTCGAGCGTTCCCAGATCGCGACGATGCGTTCGGAGTCGGCGTACGGCAGCGGCCGCAGCAGCACATCGTTGACGACACTGAAGATCGCGGTGGTCGCACCCATGCCGAGCGCGAGCGTGCCAACCGCCACGAGCGAAAAGCCAGGCCGTCGCACCAGGGACCGGACCGCGATGCGCAGATCGTGTCGCAACATCGACATTCCACCTTCCGAAGAGAATTCGCCCTCAGCGGCGCGATGAGGCAGACGGCGTGCCCGTTCCGGCCGCCATCGGCAATCGGTTGCGTAGTAACCGTTTAAGGGAGATCGAGGAGACGGGTGCGGACGGGCGGGCCGTCCGCATCCGGGAAGCAGCCATCCGGGGCCGGACATGCGCGGGGGCAAGCCGTGAGGCCACCCCCGCGCGCGCCCGCCTGATCAGAACGTGACGGTCACCGCGTTGGAGCAGGTCGACGTGCCGGCTTCGCACACACGGTACGTGTAGGAGCCGCCGCCTTTGTTGCCGGTCACGTCCGTCTCGGCGCCATCGTTTGCCGTCGTCGAGACGATGGTCCCGTCCCGCACGATATCGACGGATGCGCCAGCGGCGCCCGACCATGTGAGGTCGACGTGATGTACGCCTTTGACCTTGTATCCAGACGCGGACAGCGTGATGCCGCCGCCGGGCGCGGTGACCGTGACCGAACGCGAGGTCGCATTCGTCGCGCCGCCGTTGTCGGTGACGGTGAGCGTCACTGTAAACGTTCCGCCCGTGGCGTAGGTATGACTGGGGTTCCGCTGCGCGGACGTGTTGCCATCGCCAAAGGTCCACGACCAGCCGACGACAGACCCATCCGGGTCCGTGCTCTGGTCCGTGAAGTTGCAGGTCAGGCCGGAACACGACTCCGTGAAGGCGGCGACCGGTGGTTGATTGACGGGCCCGCCGCTGTTCAGGAACGCCATGTAGAGGAGCCGGTTGGTCGTGCCGTTCTGCCGGCTGCGGCGGTGCAGGTCGATGCGATCCGACGTCGCGTTCGCTGTGAGCGCACCCGCGACCTGGGCCGGACTGGCCTGCCCATTGCCCTGGAGGTAGAGGGCGGCGACACCCGCGACGTGTGGCGTCGCCATGGAGGTGCCGCTGATCGTGTTGGTTGCCGTATTGCTCGTGTACCATGCGGACTGCACGGCCACACCGGGCGCGAGGATGTCCACGCACGCGCCATAGTTGGAGAACGATGCTTCGGCATCGCTGCTGGAGGTCGCCCCGACCGTCAATGCGTTCGGCGCGCCCGCGGGGCTCTCCCGGCAAGCGTCCTGTGGAATGCCGATGAAGTTGCCGTTGCCCGCGGCGACGGCGTAAACGATGCCGGCCGCGATCGAGTTCTCTACGGCGTCGCGGAGCGACTGCACATCGCCGTAGCCGAGGCTCATGTTGACGACGGCGGGTCGCGCCGCGTTTGCCGTGACCCAGTCGACAGCCGCGATCGCCATGCTGACGTTGCCGCCGCCCGCACAGTTCACGACACGAGCGGCCCAGATCGAGACGCCCTTGGCCACGCCGTACGTCGTTCCGCCGACGGTGCCGGCGACGTGCGTGCCGTGGCCGTGACAGTCGGCCGCGCTGCCATGGCCGTCGCCGACGAAGTCGCCGTTCGCCCCGTTCGGCACATACTGCGCGCGCCCGGAGAACTGCGTATGCGACAGCCGTACGCCCGTGTCGAGGACGTACGCGTTCACGCCCGAGCCCGTCGGTGTGTAGGTGTAGGTGCCGGACAGCGGCAGATCGCGCTGATCAATGCGATCGAGCCCCCACGGTGGACTGTTCTGTGTGTCGAACAGTCGCACTTCGGCATCGGGCTCGATGTAGGCAATGTTGGGATTGTTGCGCAGGGCTTCGACGGCCGGCGCGGGCAGGCGCGCGGCGAACCCACGCAGCGCGTGCCGATAGGTCCGCGACAAGGTGCCGCCGTGCGCGCCGACCAGCCGCCTGGCCTCGCCGTCGGGATCGGTGACCGTGGGCTGGAACACGACGATCCAATGTTCGGGCTGATTGCCGGCCGCGGAGAACGCGGTCGTCGCCGGATCGGGGGCGAGGGGCGCAGGCTGGTTCGCATCGCTGCAGGCGAACAGAACCCACGCGCCGGTCAGAACGGCGGCGAGGCGTAGTCGTATCATCGCACTCCTCCACGGGAAGGAATCCGCCCGGCGGGCGCGGATTCACCCGACGGGAGGGGACTCGTGCTGTCACTGGTCGCAGGTCGAGCGGGAATCGGGCCGGGCGACGGCGCAGACGTCGCCCGGGCCAGGTTGC
>JBFJPA010000023.1:0-17980 GCA_041617355.1 Longimicrobiales bacterium | reverse complement strand
GGCGCGGCCAGCCACGCCGCATCGTCCAGAACACCATCAAGGTTGATGTTGGACAGGATGCGCGCCGTCTGCACCACCGGCATCGTCGCGATGTGACTGTCCGCACGCCCGCCGTTCGAGACGGACCGGCCCGAATCGTCCTGCGCCGACGCGCCGGCCGCGAAGCCGAACAGCGCCACCAGAACTGCACTCGCACTCTGAACTCGTTTCACTGGCTATTCCTGACTCGGGCTTCCGACCGACCGGCCGCTCCCGATTCTCGCATGGTCTGCACGGTCGCTTTTAGACGCGCGCGCCTTTGGATCCGTTGGCGTCTGTTCGTCTTCCGGCGCGTCCGCGCTCTCAGTTTCGGCGCACCGGCTAGAAGATTGGACGCCGTTCGGCCGCCTGCGGCTGCATTGTGTGGCGGCGACACGGGTCCATTCGAGCGGACCGGGCCGAGGGGCGCGGCCGCTTCGGACACTGTCTAAGTTATGTCTAGGATATCAAATGGTCAAGCCTGCGACAGCTCGGAACTCTTCGGTACCACGCGGGTAGCAGATAAGTTCCTGTAAATGCGTCGGTTGCCATGTTTTTCCCAGGCTCCTGGTCCGGCCCCTCCTCGGGGAACGGGTTGGACTGCCGACCGCCGTTGTCCAACGTGCCCATCAAGATCCGTAACGTAATGTCTTCACAATGCTTACGACGGTGTGCCGGGCTCCTGCCGCTGGTCCTGCTGCTGGCGGCGTGCGTGGATGGGGAGCCCCTGTCGACTGAGCCGCCGGGGCTGCGGATTCGACTCGAGGCGACCGGCCTGGTCGGGCTGGATGCGAGTCGCGAGGGCAGTTATCGGCTCTGGCTGGTGGACGGGGAGAGCCGGTTCTACGACGCCGGAGGATTCGCGGGTGGCACGACGGTGGATGTGGAGCTGGGCGCCGCCGTGGCGGACGGCGTGGAGATCGCGCATGCAATCGTGACGGTCGAGCCGCCGGCCGACGCGGACCCGGCGCCGTCGGCGCAGAAGCTGCTGGGCGGCGCGATCCGGTCCGGGCGCGGGACGCTGTCGATCGACCGGTACGTGACGGTCGGGATCCCGCTCGAGCCGTCGCCGGGCGTTCACGTGTTGCGCACGCCGAGCGATGATGGGCGAGGCGGCCGTGCGAACGATGACGCGGGGCTGTGGCTGTACAACGCGGCGGGCGATTCCGCGGACGGCTCGCTGTTCGTGCGCCTCACGCCGGTGACGCGTGGCTGGATCTACGAAGGCTGGATCGTGCGCGACTACGGCACGGCCGCAGCCGCCTGGCTCTCGTACGGCAAGTTCGATCCGGATGCGCGGCGGCACGTGAGCCAGCGAGACGACACCGGACCGGGCCCGTATTCGGGCCAGCCGGACTGGAAGCGGGCGCTGCCGGGCCGGATCTTCGCGCCGGGTGATGACTGGCTGACGAACGGTGCCGGCTATCCGATCGCGGCGAATATGTCGTTTCCTCTGGACCTGAACGGCTGCCTGCTGCCACCGACCGAGTGTCAGGCGGCGGGTCAGGTCTCGGGCCCGTCGCGGTGGACGCATGTGATCACGATCGAGCCGGTGACGGACGAAGACGAGATGCCGTGGCTGGCGCGCCCCTTCCCACTGCTACGACCCTATCGCAATCCGATCGGCGAAGCCGGCGCGGAGGTGCCGCGGGTGATCGGCTTCGATCCGAGCGGCCTGCCGCAGGCGGTGGTCACGCTGACGGGAGGCGGGCGATGAGCGCGTGGTGCGTGAGAGCGCTACTCCTGGCGAGCTTTCTCGCGGTGGGCTGTGTGGACGGTCCGTCACAGCCGGATGTGCTCGAGACTGACCTGGTCGAGCGCTACAACCTGCAGCCGTTGCCGGCGATGGTGCATCCTGCGGACAACCTGCCGAACTCGCGGCGCATCGAGTTGGGGCGACTCCTCTTCTTCGATCCCATTCTGAGTGCGACGGAGGATGTCGCGTGCGGCACGTGTCACATCCCGGAGCTGGGCATGGCGGACGGCCGCGAGCTGCCGATCGGCCCATCGGGCATCGGGCTCGGGCCGGACCGTGTCATGACGGATCCCGACATGCTCGAAGAGGGCCGTGCCAGCATGACCGTGATCAACGCGGGATTCAACCAGTTCCTGCGCCAGCGCACCGCGGATGGATTTCTGTTCTGGGATGGTCGCAAGCGTCGCCTCGAGAACCTGGTCACACTGCCGATCCGCGAGCGTACGGAAATGCGCGGCGATGTCGTTCCCATCGAAGAATCGCTCGCCGCCGCGGTCGGTCGCGTACGCGCCATTCCCGAGTACGAGATGTTGTTCCGCGCGGCGTTTCCGGAGCGCGCCGGCGCCGTCACCGCCATCGATTCCGTGACCATGGCCAAAGCGCTCGCGCAGTTCGTGCGTTCGGTCGTCAGCGATGACAGCCCTTACGACCGCTTCGTCGCCGGGGACGCGAACGCGCTGACGCGTCAGGAGAAGCGCGGCCTCGTCTTGTTCCGGGAGAAAGCCGCCTGCTCCGCGTGCCATTCCGGGCCGATGTTCTCGGACTTCGATTTCCACGTCGTTGGCGCGAAGCAGCTCGGTCCAGGCTTTCAGGAAACGCCGCACGAGGATTTCGGGCGCTGGATCGTGACGGAACTGGAGTCGGACCGGTGGGCATTCCGCACGCCGACGCTGCGTAACATCGCCGAAACGGCGCCATACATGCACTCGGGCGGCTACGCCGACCTGCGCGATGTCCTCGAATTCCTGAACCGCGGCGGAGGTGACCATCCCGCCATCCCGCGCTCCCGCATCGAAGTGCGTCCCGTCGGCCTGACGCCGGCCGAGATGGATGACCTCATCGCGTTCCTGTACGCCCTGTCCGATGACCCGGGCATCGAGACGCCCGCCACCGTGCCGAGCGGCTTGCCAACGCCCAGGTTCAACCCGGGCAAGTAGGCTTTACCCGCCCGCATCTTAACCGCAGAGATTCAACAGATATTCAACCACAGAGGACGCAGAGACTGTCCGGAAACCGGTGACTTGCTGCGGTGGCGGTGTCCGTTTGGAAAAAGAAAAACGCCCCCCGCGACTCTGATTCAGGAATCACCAATCCGCGTTCTCTGTGTTCTCTGTGGTTGATGATTTGCGTTATCCGTTCTCGGTGGTCAACGCGGCCGGGCGGTGCAATCGATGAGGGTACGGCACGTCACCTCCAGCAGTGGACGCTGGTCGGGCGGGATGGCGAGGGTGGTGACGGCGGCGACGGCATCGCGGATGTCGACCTGGCGTCCCGCGCGGAACGCCATGAGCAGCCTCCACTGTTCGGCGCCGTTCGCGGTCGAGCGTTCGAGGCGGTAGTCCTGGAGCCACGGCACACGGGAAAGCGCGGCTTGCAGGTCGGCCTCGTCGGCGGGTGACGTGGGGCCGGCGGAGAGGTTGAGGCCGAGCGTTTCGCGGGAGAGCTGGTGGTTCTGCCGCCACCGGTTGATCGCGTCGTTGACCTCCTGCCAGTTGCCGCCGCGATCGAGAAGGTACTGGGCGTAGAACTGGAGCAGGAAGTGGTTGTGCTTGACGCCGGCCGCGACCGCGGCCTCGAAGCGTCGCTTGAACTCGTCTTCGTTACCGGCGGACAGCGCCTCCATTCCTTTCAGGAACTCGGTATCGGGGTCGTCGGGGTTGACGGCCGCAACGACCTCGACCATGCGTGCGTGTTGCCTCCAGAACTCGGCATCGGGCGTGGCCAGCGCGCTGGAGCGGATGGAGAAGCAGGACGCGGCGGAGGCCTCACACGCACCCGCGCCGCCGACGGTGCCGCCTTCGCGCGAGACGACGTACTCGCGGATGCCGACGGCCAGGCCGACGGTGTAGATGACGATGAGCAAGCGGTATCGCTGCAACCAGCCCACTACAGGCCTCCCTGCACCTGTGTATCACGCACTTTCCAGACGAACGAATCCACGTAGTAGTGCAGCATGCCGGCGACGTAAACGACCATCGTGGACCACAACTCGAAGCTGGCCGTGTAATCGAGAGCGGGCAGGTTGAACTGCTGGATCGCGGGATAAGGCGCGAAGTTGACGACGCCGAAGCCGAGCTCGTCGAGCGGCCGGTTGATGAGCAGCTGGAAGACGACGGCGTAGGCGAGGCCGCCGAGCACGTACCAGCGCAAGTGGCCCTCGCCGACGAAGCGGTTCCAGAGGCCGCGCGGCGCCGCGGCGTCGCTGGCGCGCTTCCGCATGAACGCGTACACCATGACCATGTACTGCGCGCCGTGCATGATGCGGTGCGCGATGGCGTAGAGCAGGATGCTGTGCGTGTTCCAGCTGACGTAGTACCAGAGGAAATAGCTGGACGCGATGAAGGCGTACTTGATCGGGTTGATGGATCCGCCGTTGGCGACGGTCTGGCGGAGGTGCCAGAGGTAGACGAGCAGGTAGCCGATGAGCACGATCCAGCTGGCGGTCTGCAGCGCCTGCACGACTCCGGCGGAGATCGGGATCTGCATACGGTGCAGCTCGCGGATCCACAGAAACCGGAACAGCGGCGCGTTGATGAACATGTGGGAGTAGAGGATCCAATGCAGCGCGAGGTCGAAGCGGCGGGTGTTGCCGAGACCGGTCTTCGCCTTGAAGTCGTAGATGCGGCTGAATCCGTGCTGCTGCATGATGCTGTGCTGGTGATCCCACGCGGTGACCAGGAGCAGCAGCGTGATCGGCGCAGCGAGCAGGCCGACGACGGTGAACAGGAGGATGATGATGGGACCGGCGATGAGACGGTCCTTGAAGCGCTGCCAGACCTCGGGCATGCCGTAGGTCCGGATCCAGCTGGCGTAATGGTGCGGAACGGTGATCCAGAGGTTGATGGATGCGACGGCGACGAACGACAGCCACGCCTGAGCGCCGAGCGCGATCAGGACGGCGACGAAGGGCAGGCCGAGGAACCAGACGGCATCGGCCCGCGGATTCAGGATCCAGCCGGTCTTGAACATCCGGGTCAGTCGGGAGCGGTGCAGTGCAACGGCCCGGGTTGCGCAGGCCCGAACCGGTCGCGCCTCGGTGCTGAAATGGCCGGCATCGGGGTCGTTCCGTCAAGCGGCCGGGTAAGCGCGGCGGATCGGATTGCGGACGCACCCGGATCGCACCACTTTGCGCCAGGCAGCGCCGACCTCGTCAGCGCGCGCCGCCCGTACGCCGGCCGGCGACTCGCCGGGAATCCGCAGACAGCACGAGTGAGCGATGCGAAAGCCACGGCGCGGCCTCGTCATGACCGTCGGGATCCCGTTCCTGATGGGCTGCTTCCACGTCACGCCGCGGGCGCTGCCCGAGCCCGGTGAGCCGCGACCGACGGCGGTCCGGGGAGTCGTGCTCGCCGGCCCGAACGAACACGTTCAGTTTACGCGCGTCGACCGCGTCGAATGGACGGATTCGACTCTCGTGCTGACCGGCGAAATGGCGCCGGGCACGGCGGTCACGCGGTCGTACCGGCTCGATTCACTGTCCGGCGTACTGGTCCGCGAGATGGACGCGAACCGCGCGTCCATCATCATAGGCGGCGTCATTGTCGGCGGGATCGCCGTCGCTGCACTCCTGATCACGGGCAAGGGCGACGGAACCACAGTCGTGAATCTGATTCCGCTGCCGCGCCATTGAAGGAGTGAATCAGCCCCCCGAGGCGACGCGCACGGTGCCGCCGGGCAGCTCGTCCGGATAGAACCGGATCGTGCGCGGCTCCGCCGGCGCACCCTCGCCAATGGGGTTGCGGTACGGCCGCGCGACCGAGGGCCGCGCCCGCCACGGATCCTCGCCCAGATCCGACTTCGGCTCGATCGTGATGACGTGTGTCCAACGACTGGGACCGTACTCGTGGCCCGCCGCCTCGCATTCGGATGGCGGGCGGAAGCAGCCGTTCAGGTCCACGGGCAGTGTGAGGTTGCCGGGCACGGGATAGCCGTGCGGGTTGCCGAGCCAGTCGTCGCCCGGAAAGACGATCTCCTCCCACATCGCCTCGCGGTAACGCGTCTGTCCGGAGAACGGGCCGAGGCCGGTGTCATCGCGCTCACGCACCTTCTTCACGATATCCGGCTCGAACTTGCCGTAGGACAGCCACACGGCGTTCGCGGTGCCGTAGTCGCGCACCAGCCAGCCCTCGTAGATCCAACCGCGTGAGAGCGGCGTGAACGTGAGGTAGAACGACGCATCCGTCGTGTCGCCCAGGATGTTGAACAGCCAGATGCCGGCGTCTTCATGCGAGGGATATCCCAGCTCCGCGTTGTCGCTCGGCGTGAACAACACGTGTGTGCCGGGCGAGGTCTCGAGCGGCACGCCGGACGTGAGGAATCCCGTGACCTCGAGATCGGCGGAACCGCCGGTGAACCGGCCGCCGAGCAGCTTGAGGTCGGAGGGCGCGTTGTCGGCATCGCCGGGCGGTTCGATGGTGAGCAGAAACGACTCGGGTGCATCCGTCGGGTTCTTGAGCGCGACACGGCCGTCGGCGGGCAGTGCGAAGCGACCGGCAGAGATCGCCTGACCGGCCGACGTGACGACCCAGCCCTCATACGTCCCGTCCAACGTCGGGTCGAGCGTACGAAGTCCGCGCAGCTCGAGGATCAGCTCCGCGTCCACCGAGGGGCGCGTCGCGTCTTCGCCGGCGCACGTAGCGACGCTCACTGCCATCGCGAAAACCGCGCAGATGTTCAACCAGCGAAACCATGACGGTGCAGAGCGTGCTGCCCCCACCGGCGGACCGGTGGGGGCAGCGGGAGCAGCGACCGGAGCCGGCATCATCACCGGCCCGGTGTTTCGAATCAACCGCACGTCTTCGTGCCGCCCGTGCTCGTCTTCAAGCTCGCGCCTTTCAGGCTCGTATTGAGCTGACACTCGATCGCGGGGATGGGCATGCAGGACGCCCTGCGTGCTTCGCCCGGGTACACGACCGAGCCGCCGTTCAGGAACGGGTGGTCCCAGCGGTGCAGGTCCCACAGCCGCCGTCCCTCGAGCCAGAGCGTCAGCCACCGCTCGGCGTCGAGAATCGACCAGGCGTCGTCCATCGTGTTGGGGTATTCCAGACTGCCCGCGCTGTTGGGCTGCGTGATCGGATCGGCGCCGTAGAACGCGCGGACTTCGTTGACCTTCGTCGTGAACGTGCCGAGGTCGTTGTTGCGGAGCGCGGCCTCGGCCTCGATGAGGCGCATCTCCGTGCCCTTGGCGACGGCGATGTCGGAGCCCCAGTCGTCGTGTTTTTCCTGGCGCCAGTGTGCGGTCAGGCCGTCCGCACCCTGGTGTGCGCCGCAGCCGGGCGCGCCCGTCTTGTCGACACCCTTGGACGGGTCGCTCGGATCCTTGAATATGCCGCACTTCGTGTACTGCGCGCGCGGATCCTGCTCCGCCAACTGCGCGGCCAGCGTGCCGTAGACACCGATCTCCGCGCGGCCGTGCGTCTCGTTATAGACCTGATTCGTGTTCGCCGTGCGGTTGTAGATCGCTTCAAGGACGAAATCCGTCGGCACCTTCTGCGCTTCCGCGACCGCCTTGGCCCAGTCGCCCTTGCCGACGTAGGCCTGCGCCATTCCCGCATAGGATGCGGTCTTGAACGCGGCGGAACTGGCGTCGGAGGCCGCGTGACTGATGGCCGTCTGGAAGGCGATGATGGCGCTGTCGAACGCCGCCGTGCGCGGTTGCACGGGACCCTTGTCGTACGTGATCTCGCAGAAGTTCTCACCGAAGTAGCGGTGCGCGAACCCCTGAATCATGAAGATCCGTGACGAGTTGGGACCCTTGGCCTTTTCCTTCAGCACTTGCTGCATCCGATCCCACGCGATGCCCGCCGACCATGCGGACTCGTGGGTCTGCTCGAAGTGACCCTCCGAATCTTCGTCGTCGAAGACGCCGCGGCGGAATCGGCCGGTGTCGAAGTAGCTGCCCGTGCCGGCCATCTCATCGGTGAGCCGGGCCACGTTGAAGGAGTAGCTGTCGACGATGTCGCTGAACTCGGCAGAAACGCCGGCCGCGAGGATCGGCATCAGCTCGGGTGTGTTCAGATCCTGGTCCAGGATCGCGCCGGGGTTCTGGACCTCGAGGTCGCAGCCGGCAAGGAATAGTGTGAAGCCTGCGGCGAGCAGCGGCACAATCACGCCGCGCGCCCTGTTCGTTCTATGCCTGGTCATATGGTCTCTCTCCCCTCGGCTCAGAAGTTCACTCGCACGCCAACGATCAGCGTCCGCGGTGGCGGCAGCGTGTAGTACTCGTTGGGTGTCGAGTCGCCGAACCCGTTGTCCTGAGACTCGGGGTCGAGCCCGCAGTAGTCGGTGTTGGTGAACAGGTTCTTGCCCTGCACGGAGAGGGTCGCGCTGCGCGTGCCCGGAATCAGGTTCTCGGGCAGCCGGAACGCGAGCGTCGCGGAGCGCAGCTTGAAGAAATCCGCCTCGCAGGTCCACACGCCCTGATCCGAGTAGCGTCGGACACATTGCGCGACCTGCAGTGCGGTCAATGCCGCGCGGCTCTCGCCGCCGGCGTTATAGGCCTCGAGAATCGGTACGCAGTAGGGCCACGCCGGATTCGAGGCTGAGGTGCGCCGCATGTTCTGGTACGCGGGGCCGGACGGCCGAACGTGCCCGTACTGGCCCTCACCCAGCACGTCGAGCGTGAGCGAGCGGAACAGATTGAGCCGCGTGCTCAAGGACACCGTCTTGGTCGGGAACAGGCGCCCGATCATCTGCTTCTCGAGGACGGGCAGCTCGCCGACGGCGTCGGGATTGGTGACGACGTCATCCCAACGGATCCAGAGCGGCATACCGACCTGGCGCGTCGTGCCCAGGTCCTTGAGCGGCCCGAGGTCCGTGATCTCGCTGTCGTTGGTCGAGTACTGGATGCCAAGCGACCAGTCGATGTTGTCGGTGCGGACGGGGACCACGGTCAGCGAGGTCTCGGTGCCCCAGTTCTTCACCTCGCCGAGGTTGCGGAGCGTCGCTTCCTCGGTGCCGGCCGATGGCGCTTCCTGCACGCCGATGAGCGCGTCCTTCGTGGTCTGGTCGTACTTCGTGAACTCGAGGAAGACGCGGCCGTTAAAGGCAGACAGGTCAAAGCCCCACTCGAGCTCGCTGCTGCGCTCCGGCCCGAGGTCCGGGTTGCCGAGGTTCGCGATGATCACGGCGGGAACTGCCTCATCCGCCGCCGTGGCCTCCCAGATGCGGTCGGCCTGGAAGACGCCCGGCGCCTTGCCGGACTCGCCCCACGCGGTGCGCAGCTTCATGGTCTCGACCAGGTCGGTCGGCCAGAACGACTCGTCGGAGATCAGGTACGACGCGGACAGCTTCGGGTAGGCCGCCAGGCCGAACCCGGAACCGAACGTGCTGAACCCGTCCCAGCGCATGCCGCCCGTGAGGAACAGCTTGTCCTGGAAGCCCAGCACCTCCTGCAGGAAGAAGCCGCCGCTCTGCACACGGATGCGGCCCTCGCCCACGTCCTGGATGGTCCCGTCACCGAGCAGCTGCTCGCCCGGACCCGAGAACGTGTTGTCGAAGCCGTTGATCGTGTAGCTGTATTCCTCGTAGAGCTGGCCGCCCCAGGAAAGGCGCGAGGAAATCACATCGACCGGGCTCCAGTTCATCGAGCCGACGTAGTCGAGCGTGAGGTTGCGATCCTGCTGCTGGTCATCCTCGCGATCGCCTTCCGGCCGGTCGAACGACTCGCCCCAAGGCTTGAAGTCGACGAAGTCGGAGACCGTGTAATCCATGCCTAGATTGAGCCGGTGCGCCCACACGGTGTTGGGTGACCAGTTGATGCTGACGCCGGTGACGAGGTTGTCGATGTTCGACCGGACCTCGTTGTTCAGGATCAGCGAATCGTCGTTGTCGGGCGTGTAGCCGGCCGGTCCGCGCAGAATGTTGAGCAGCAGACCGCCCGCGTTGTTGCCGTCGGGAATCCAGGTGATGTCGCGACGGGCGTAGCTGTTGGTCAGCCGGATGTCGAGGCCGTTGAACGGCTGGAAGCTGACGTTGGCGCGAATGCTGTAGCCCGTGGCGCCCTGCGGGTCGATCACACCCTGCTCCTTGGTCCAGCGGCCGGACACGAAGTAGCTGGTGTTCTCACCGCCGCCGCGCACGCTCAGGTCGTAGCGCTGCATGTGCGCGTTGCGCAGCCAGCTGCCGCTCGAAGGACAGCCCGGCTCATGCGAGCAGTCGTTGACGTTCAGTCCGGTCGGGTTGATCGACTTCGGATTCAGCGGTCCGCCGATGTGGCCCACAGAGCTGACGCCCTGGTCCACGGAGAACGTCCACGCGGGCGCACCCGCCGTGCCGCGCTTCGTGAAGACCTGGATCACGCCGCCGGCCGCTTCTGTTCCGTACAGCGTCGTCGCCGCCGGCCCCTTGATGACCTCGATCCGCTCGATGTCGCCCGGATTGATCATGTCGAGAAGACCGGGCGTGGCGCCCTGCTCGTCATCGGAGCCGATCGGGTTGTTCTCGATGCGCACACCGTCGACGTAGATCAGCGGGTCGTTGCCCTGCGTCAGCGAGTTGTTGCCGCGCAGACGGATCTGGCTCGCCGTGCCGACCTGGCCGGCGAAATCGTTGATTTGTACGCCGGTCGCGCGGCCCTGAAGGACGTCGCCGAGGTCGGTCACCGCGGCGAGCTCGATGTCGCGCGCATTGACCTGGCTGATGCTGTTGCCCACCTCGCGGCGCCGGGCCTGGCCCGCCGTGCCCGTGACGATCACCTCTTCCAGCGCGATCGCCTCGGCTCGCACTTCGAGGTTCAGCGTGATGGTTTCACCCGCGCGCACCGTCACCGTACGCTCGACGCTGCTATACCCGATGTAATCGACACGTACGGTCTGCTCACCGGCTGGCACGTTCGCAATCACATAGCGGCCGAGATTGTTCGTCACCGCGCCGAGGCTCGTGCCGGCCACACTGACTTGTGCGCCCGCGACCGGCGACTGGGCGGACGCATCACGAACCCGTCCGCTGATCGTGCCGGTGCTCTGCGCGTACAACTCAGCCGCGCCGAACACCGCGAACGCGAGCGCGGCCAGAATGGACGCGCCACTGCGCGCGATCCTGCCGGATCCCGCGCGGCGCTTCGGGTTGGACATAGGACCTCCGATGCTGACAACGAGGAATGAAATGCCGGAGCCATGCGTACGACGCACGCTTCGGGTCTTGCAGTTACTGCGGTGATTCGGTTGTGCAGATCAGGAGGACGAGGAGCGAAACGATGCGCAGTTCGTTTCGCGGTACGACGCAGCAAACGAGTGAACGCCACGACGCGTAACTCGGGTCGGGACCATCACGTGGCACAGTCCCGGTCGCCCCGGTGTTTCGACCCTCCTGAAAACTCGCGAGAACGAACGGTCCGCGTTCAGCCCGCCGTGGGCGACGCTTGCTGTCTCCGTGAGTTCATGCGCGAGATGTTGATTCTTGGTAGTGTATACAGCCTACGGTGAAACATATGTGGTGTCAAGCGATGGAGCATATTTTCATCGCAATTCACGACGGACACATGTGGCGCGGTACCATGAGAATGCGGCGTGAACCTCGACAACACAACGCGTGCGAATGTGTGTGCCGGAGTCGTAGCGAGAGGCAAGCCGAATTGTATGCAGTGTGCGAATCACACACGGTGTGTGCACAGCCGCGCGCGTGCTGACACCGTGGCTGACCCGTGCAATTCTCGCTAGACTGCGCGCGGCGTGCGAAACGAACGTTCGGCAGGAGACGATGTCACAGGTGAGCGGGGCCCGGGAGACGGCGATGTACGCCGACATGGCGCCGGAGGAGTTCCGGCGTTTCGGCTATGCGGTGATCGACCGCGTTGCGGAGTTGCTCGCGCATCCGGAGCGGGTGCGCGTGTTTCCGGACGTTCGACCGGGCGAGCTGATCGCCGCGCTGCCGGCGGGCGCGCCGGATGAGCCGGAGCCATTCGAGCGGATTCTGGAAGATTACGATCGACTGATTCCGAGGGCGACGACGCACTGGAATCATCCGGGGTTCTTCGCGTGGTTCGCGGTGACGGGCTCGGCTCCCGGGATTCTGGGCGAGATTCTGTCCGCGGCGCTGAACGTGAATGCGATGTTGTGGCGATCGGGCCCGGCGGCGACGGAGCTGGAGCAAGTGACGACGTCGTGGCTGCGCGGTTTGCTGGGGCTGCCGGAGCGATTCGCCGGGCACATCAACGACACGGCGTCATCGAGCACGCTGTACGCGCTGGCGGCGGCGCGGGAGGCGATGGGTCTGGAGGTTCGTGCGCGGGGTCTAGCGGGCCGCGCCGATGTGCCGTCGCTGCGGGTCTATCGCTCGGAGGAGGCGCACTCGAGCGTGGACAAGGCGGCGATTACGCTCGGACTGGGTTTGTCGGGAGTGCGCGCCATTGCGACGGACGCGGATCTGCGCATGGACGTGAGGGCGCTGGAGGCGGCGATCGCGGAAGATCGCGCCGCAGGCGCACGACCGATGGCGGTGGTCGCGACGGTGGGCACGACGTCGACGACGGCGGTCGATCCAGTTCCGGAGATCGCCGCGATCTGCGAGCGGGAACGGATCTGGCTGCACGTCGATGGCGCCTACGGCGGATCGGCCGCGGTGGTGCCGGAACACCGTGCGTTGCTGGCGGGCTGCGAGCGTGCGGACTCGATCGTCGTCAATCCCCACAAGTGGCTGTTCGTGCCGATCGATTGCTCGGTGCTGTTCGTGCGCGACGTGGACCAGCTGCGCAGGGCGTTCAGTCTGGTCCCCGAGTACCTCACCACATCGGAGGGCGATGAGGTTCTCAACCTGATGGACCTGGGCGTTTCGCTGGGGCGCCGTTTCCGTGCGCTCAAGCTGTGGTTCGTACTCCGCTATTTCGGGCGCTCGGGCATTGCGGCGGCGATCCGCGAGCACATCCGCCTGGCGCGCCTCTTCGCCAGCTGGGTGGATGACGCTCCGGACTTCGAACGACTCGCTCCCGTGCCGCTCTCCGTCGTGCTGTTCCGGCGCCGTCCGCCCGGCCTCGGCGGTCCTGCCCTGGACCGCTACAACGAACGCCTGCTCGATGCCGTAAATGCGACGGGCGAGGTCTTCCTGTCCCATACGCGGGTTCGGGGCGCGTACGCGATCCGGCTGGCGGTCGGCAATCTGCGGACCCGTGAGGAGCACCTTCGCCGGGCGTGGGTCCTGCTCAACGAAGCGGTGCGAGTGGCCGACCTTAAAAACTGAGGTGCGGCACGGCGCGTCTCGCGCACAACTGTTTCTCACCCTGCCGGGGTCGCGACCCCGTGTGCGCTTCATCACTCTCTCGATGGCGACGGATCCAGGGGCTCCTTGCGTCGGTTGACCCTCGCCGGATGGATCGTGGCTGCCTACGGCATGCTCGCGCTGGGCCAGTTACGGCTGTCGGACTCGCCGGCTGGCCATACGTGGGCATTGCTGCTCGCGCCGGCCGGAGCGGCCGTGTTGTGTCTGGCGGCGGTGCGGAGCCTGCCGCCGTCGTCGGCCGGGCCGTGGTCGCTGGTCGCGCTCGCGGCCTGGGCGGCGGTGGTCGGCGGCGTGCTCCGCCTGACGACACCGTCGACGGCAGCCGAGCTGTTTCCCGCCGTTGCTGCCGCGTTGAGCCTGCTCGCGGCCGGTCTGGCCTGGACGATCCATCAACGGGACCGACATCGCCAGGCGGAAATCGCGCTCGATGTGCTGTTGATCATCGGTGCGGTCTTCGTCGTGTTGCTGCGTTGGGCGCCGGGGGTCCGCGGCATGGTGGACGGGACCGTTGCGCCGCTGGCCTTGCGGCTGGATACGGTGGTCGGTCCGCTGGCCGGGCTCTGCGCGATCGCGTTTGCGGGCGTGCTGGTCGTTTCGCTGCGCGGCTCGCGCGCGCACGGGCCGGCGGCCGCGATCGCGGGCGCGTCCGTGTTACTCGCCATCGCGAGCCTGCCGCTGGCGCTGGATGTCCCAACGACGGCGCCGTACCAGGTGGCGGGGGTCGTGGGCTGGGGCTTTCTCGCATACGCGGCGCAGCGGGTCCTGTCGGGCGGCGCGGCGTCGTTCGCGCCCGCGGACTCCGACCCGGGCGGCGCGCGGCTCCGTCAGGCGGTGGCGCCGCTGGCGGCGCTCCTCCTGGCCGTCGTGATCGTGGACGGCGGGACGCGGGATCCGCTGACGCCGGCAGCCGCGTTGGTCGCGGGTCTCGTCGCGGCGGGCGTCGCGCTCCGCGTCAGCCACCTGCTGGAGGCGACGAAGGACCGGCAGAGCGAGCGGCGGCAGCTGGACCAGAGCCGGGCGTTGGTCGAGGTGAGCCGCGCGCTGGCCGGCACGACCGATCTCGGCGACACGCTGCGGCGGGTGGCCGAGTCCTCGACGCAGCTGCTAAACGGACGCGGCACGGTCATCGAGCTGCTGAGCGACGATGGACGCAGCCTCGAAGTCCGAGCGGCGGTGGGCTTTTCACCGGAGTTCCTGGGACTCCGCTTCCCTGTCGAAGGCAGTTTCACGGGGTGGGTCGTGCGGAACGGCGTTGCACGCACGACGGCCGATGTGTCGATGGAGCCGGATATACCGGCGAAGAGCCGCCGTTTCCTGCCTCGTTGTGCGGTCGCGTCGGCACCGTTGCGGTTCCACGAGCGCATTCTCGGCGTGTTGTCGGCGCTCACGGATGAGCCGTTCGATCGTCACGACATGGAGTTGCTGGGCGCGTTCGCGGACCAGGCCGCGGTCGCGATCGAGAACGCGCGCTTGTTCGAGGAAGTGAACCGGCTCTCGCTCACGGATCCGCTCACGAATCTCGCGAACCGTCGCCGTCTCGAGGAGGAGCTCGGCCGCGAGTTCTCGGCAGCCGTTCGCGGGCGTCGCCTCGTCGCGGTCATGTTCGACCTGAACGACTTCAAGGAATACAACGACCGGTTCGGTCACATTGCGGGCGACGAGGCGCTGCAGCTGTTCGGTCAGGCGCTGAAGGCCGAGACGCGAACCATGAACCTGGCGGCGCGCTACGGCGGCGATGAATTCGTCGCGCTGCTGGGCGACTCGACGCTGGACGGCGCGCGCGTGTTCGCGCAGCGGGTGAAACGCCGGTTCATGCGATCGGTCGCGCGTCTGGGCCGTCGTCCGATCGGCGTCGCCGTCGGCATTGCGTCGTACGCCCGGGCCATGAACACGCCGGAGCAGTTGATCGCGGCGGCCGATGCGGAGCTCTACGAGATGAAGGCGCGCCGTACCCGCGCCGGCTAGGCGCCGCGACGCTCGAGCAGGTACCAGCCCACCGCACCGGCGCGGACCAATTCCCTCGCCACGAATCCAGCCTCGAACGCGGCCTCGAAGGAGGCGCGCGTGTTCGCGCGCCACCGTTGGGCGAGCCGAACGTCCCGGTCGCGCAGCATCTGGATGTCGGCGGGCACCGCAATGCGGATGGCGGGCACGTCCGGCAGGGTGACCGGCGCCGCGCAGGCGGGCAGGTCCCCGGGCAGGGACGGGTTGAGCAGAGGCACCGATTCAATGTCTGCGTGCGACGGCGGCGCGGTCGAGCCCGACGTGCGGCCTGCGACGCGCGGGCTGTCCAGCAGCCAGCGTGCGACCAGCCGGTCCGTGCCGATGCCGGCGTGCAAGGGTGAATCGCTGCCGGTGTAGGCATCGCGCCGGTACTCCTGTGCGACCGCACCGAGCCGCGACAGGTTGAGGTGCGCGTTGCGGGCTTCGAGCGGGTCGAAGGTCCAGGCGACCGTCGTCACGCCACGCTCGAGCAGGACGCTTCGCTGGTGCAACTTCAGCTCGATGCCGATGCCGCGATTCCGCTCGTCCGGGACGACGGCGAGCATGTCGGACCAGTGAATCGGCGCGCCATCGACCCAACCCGTGATGCCGAACACGAAGCCGATCAGGCGTCCGTCGGCATCGAACGCGCCGGACGCGATGCCGCCGGTCTCCTGCGCGATGCGGAGGATGCTCTCGGGCACGCGTTCGGCGAATCCCGGGCCCCACGTGTGCTCCTGCAGCGATACGCAAGCGGCGAACTCGGCGGCGCCCTCGAGCGGTCGCAGGGTCAGGCCGGCTCCGGACGTGCTCACAGGGAATCGAGCAGTCGGACCATGAAGGCGAGGCGGAACGGGAGATCCTCGAGCAGCACGTGTTCGTCGCTGGCGTGTGCGCCGCCGCCGCGGGGCCCGATCCCGTCCAGCACCGGGATACCGAACTCGGCGATGATGGAGCCATCGCTGCCGCCGCCGCTGCGTCCTTCGCCGAGGTCGACGCCGAGGCCGGCGGCGATGTCCTTCGCCTGCTCGTAGAGGGCAACGACGGCGGGCGTGCGCACGAGCGGGCCGCGATGCTCGGTTCGCGTGATGCGCAGCCTGGCCTGCGGCTGTTCGGGCCGCAGCGCGAGCAGCCCGGCGTGAACGCGCTCTGCCTCGCCGGGCTCCACGGCGCGGACGTCGATGGACGCCTTCGCCGACGCGGGCACGACGTTGGTCGCCGTGCCCGAGGCGATCGTGCCGACGTTGATGGTGGTGCCTACGTCGTGTTTCTCGAGCGCGTAGATGCGCGGCAGCAGGCTCGCAAGCTCGCGTGTCGCACTGATCGCTTTTTCCGGTTCGACGCCGGCGTGCGCGGCGCGGCCCTCGATTTCGACGGAGTACGTGGATACGCCTTTGCGCGCGGTCTTCACGGACCCGTCGGGCAGGGCCGGCTCCGGCACGAGCGCGGCGAACGCGCCAAGCGCGGACTCCTCGAAGAGCGGCCGTGCGGAATGTGCGCCGATTTCTTCATCGCAGGTCACGAGCAGCCGGACATCACGCCGGGGCCGTCGCTCGCGCTCGTGCAGCCATGCGATGGCCTCGACGACGAGGGCGAGGCCCGTCTTCATGTCGTAGATGCCGGGGCCGCCGGCGCGCCCATCGCTCACGGCGAAGGGCATGGTCGCGAGCGAGCCTTTGGGATGGACCGTATCGATGTGCGCGAGCACGACGATCGGTTCGAGCGAGGAGTTCGCGCCGGGAAAGTCGGCCCACAGGTTCCGACCGAAACCGGGTGCCGCGAACGGCCGTGTCACTGCGCCGAGCGCGCGCAGCTCGGCCTCGATCGTCCAGCTGAGTGCCGACAGGGCCGCCTCATCGTAGCTCGGCGACTCGGCCTCGACCCACGGCCGCACGCGGCCGAGCACACGATCGATGGCCGACGCATCGGAAAGGCCGAGCCGCTCCGCGGGCGTCTGCGCCGTCACGACGTGATGCCTCCACGACGGTAGCTGAGGTCCAGCAATTCGATCGGGTGTAGGACGGGCCGGTCATCCCCGGCGAGCCGCAGGCCGGCGCCAATCTGCATGGCGCAGCCCGGATTCGGGGTGACGACGATTTCCGCGCCGGTCTCGCGGATCGCGGCCAGCTTGTCCTGGAGGATGCGGCCGCCCAGCTCCGGGTGGGTCAGGCCGTACGTCCCGGCGCCGCCGCAGCACTCGTCCGCACCGCGCAGCGGCAGGTGGTGCAGCTGTGGGATCGCGCGGAGTAGTTCCAGCGGTGCGTTCGTCACGCCCTGTGCGTGGTGCAGGTGACACGGCGCGTCGTAGGTCACGGTCAGCCGCAGTGGCGCACCGCGGCGGACGCCGAGCCCGGCGAGCAACTCGGAGACATCGCGTGCGCGCTCGGCGAGGGCCGCGGCGCGGTTCGCCCACGCCGCGTCGCGTTCGAGCAGTTCGCCGTAATCCTTGAGCATGGCGCCACAGCCAGCCGCATTGACGACGATGTGGTCGGCGCCACACCGCTCGAATGCCGCGATGTTCGCACGCGCGAGGCTACGCGCCGTGTCGAGGTCGCCGCCATGCGCGTGCAGCGCGCCGCAGCAGTACTGTACGGCAGGCGTCACGATCGTGCAGCCGTTCGCCCGGAGCACGCGCGTGGTCGCTTCGTTAACGCGAGCGAACAGACCCTGCTGCACACACCCGGTCAGGACGGCGACGGACGGTCCGCGCGCCGGCCCGCCGCTGCGGTCGGGCCGGGGCGTCGCGGCGCCGGGTAGCGGTTCGCGCGCGAGGCGGCTCTCCGGCGTCGG
>JBFJPA010000022.1:0-18067 GCA_041617355.1 Longimicrobiales bacterium | reverse complement strand
GGGCTTGATCTTGAGCCAGGCGCCGCCGCGGCGGCCCGCCTCGTAGGTCGAGTCGAGGCGTTTCGCCATGATCCCCTCGTGACCGACTGCCCGAGCTTCCGCGAGAAACGCTTCGGCGCGCGTCGCGTTATCGGTAATCAGACGGGGTACGACCCGGCCGGGCGCGGCGGCGTCGAGCGCATCGAATCGGTTGCGCGCGGGTCGGTCGATGAGGGTCTCGCCATCGATGTACAGAACATCGAAGAAGAAGGGCGTGAGCGGCAGCTCGCGGCGCAGGCTCGCCACATCCAGTCGACGCCCGAACCGGCGCATGGTGAGCTGGAACGGGTGTGGCGTACCATCGTCACGGAACGCGAGGGTCTCACCATCGAGCACGGTCTCGCGGACGGGAAGCGCGAGAGCGGCCTCGACGACCTCGGGCACCGACGCGGTCACGTCGTTCAGCTTGCGGGTGTAGACGCGAACGTCGTCGTTCTGGCGATGAACCTGAATGCGCGCGCCATCCATCTTGAAGTCGAACGCGCCTTCGCCGAGGGCGAGCGTGGCCGCGGCGACATCCTCGGCGGAGTCCGCGAGCATGGGCAGGATAGGCCGGAACAGCCGCAGGCCGAAACGCGCGAGTCCGGCTTCGCCGTCCTCGAATGCGGCGGCCGCGATCGTGGGCAGATCGCCGGCGAGCATGGCCGCGCGGCGAACGGAGGCGAGCGAGACATCGGCCGCGCGGGAGAGGGCATCCTGCATCACGCCGTCGAGTGCGCCCTGGCGCAGGCCACCGCCCAGTAGCGCTGCCAGGAAGTGTCGCTCCTCCGACGTGGCCCGCGAAAACAGGTTGCCGAGCGCGTCCGCTTTCGCGGCCGTGGAGCCGCGTCCGGACACCTTCGCGATTCGATCGAAGACGGCATCAACTTGAGCGATGTTGAGAGTCGCCCGATCGGCCGTGGATGACTCGAGGGCGTCGCTCAGGCTGGCGTGGCCGACGCCAATGCGGCCCTGGCGCAGCTCGCCGGACAGCCAGGCTACGCCGGTCGGCGCATGGCGCGGACCGAGCGTGCGCAGCAACTCGGCGAGTCGCGCGATCTTGGCGTTGCGCGACGGTGTCTCCGTCACGGCACGCGAGGTCTCGACGAGCAGCGCGAGGGCGGGTGCGTCAGCCACCGAACGGCCGGAACCGGAGCGTCGCACCCGGCACGACGTCGAGGTCGGCCAGTGTGAGTGCGTGCGCCTCTTCAATGCGGTGCATGGTGTGCGCGCCGAGCCGCGGCAGTGGCACGACGTCGACGAGCCAGCTGGCGAGCGGGAGATCGAGCGCGTCGGCAATGTCACCGATCGTCGTGTTTTCGTCGGCCGTCATGAGACGGCGGTCGAGCGATCCGCCCTCGAGCCGGGCTTCCGTCCAGAAGCGGAGTCGCTCGTCGCTCGTGAGCAGGTCGGTCACGTCGAGCCGGCCACTCTCCAGCTCGAAGGATACGGATCGATCCACGACGTAGATGACGACGCGGAGCGGCGCGTCGACCGCCTGCGTGAAGCGTGCGTATGCGCGCAGCATCTGGATGAGCGCGTAGTACGCCGGGTAGGGCCGTCGATGATATTCCGGGCTGCTGGTGCCCTGACGAATTTGCCTGCCGCCCGATGCGATGAGCGTGGTCCGCACGGTCTCGAACCCGTCGGCCGCGGTCGCAGTGAGCAAGTCCTCGAACGCCCCGGCGATGAGACCGAGCGCGTACTCGTCCTTCTCGGTTCGGGCGCGCACGAGATAAGCGGGAACATCCGGCAAGCGGGCGACCCGCCAGCCCTGATTGCCTTCGGGCGGCGCCTCCGCACGGGGGAACAGCGGAAGCGCATACGGTCCGGAGGCCGGCGCGGGCGCGCCGGGCTTCGCCACGTGTACCGCTCCCTTCTGGACGACACCGAGATCTTCGAGGTAGGCACGACTGCTCCGCCCGAGGAACACCATCGTGCGTGCGCCGCCCACGCTCAACGCGACACATTCTTCGGTGCGGGGCATGGGCAGGCGGCCCCGGACGATCTCCAGGGACGATTGTTCGTTACGCGCACGACCGGGGGCGGCGTACCGCCAGCGTACGATACGGGCGCGCTCCTGCTCTACGACATCCGCGATCCGGTTCAGCAGGCCGGGCACCTCGGCGTGGTCATCGTATTCGATGGCCATCGTCTCGAACCGTGCGTACAGAAACCCGGGATCGACTTCACCGCGCTTCACGAACGCGAAGTTCGGATTTGCGCTGGCACCGAGCAGCTCGAGAACCTCGCCGAGCAGCTCGAGGACGTACACTTCCTTCAGTCCGCTACCCACGAAGAGGAACGAACGCGCCCGGAACACCTCGCCGAACGCGCGGCGGAAGTGCGGCTCGCGGTGTGTCACGCGGCGATATTCCTCGTGTCCGACGACCAGCTCGCGCACGAGTGGGTGCTCCGCCTTCACCTCCTCGCCACTGCTGATGCCGACGAAGAATCCCTGCAGCGCCCAGAGCAGCGCCGAGGACGGCGCGTACAGAGCATCGAGTACGCGCTGGCAGTCGGTCGGTGAGCGCCCGACGACGTCCATCTGACGACGGCCGTGAACCATCTCGAACGAGGTGAGAAAGAGATCGTCGTAATTGGTCGTGATGACGAGCGGCCACCACAACCGCGCGAGGGCCGTCGTTTGCGGCGGCGCCGCCATGGGCCCCGGGGCGGCCTCGGCGACGCGTAGCGCCCGTCGCACGGCCGCCGGGAAGTGCTCCGGATCCGACGTGCGCAGCCGCCGCACCGCGCGATTCGCCCGCCGGATCAACTCCTGCGGTGGGTTGCCCGCGGAAGGCGGGGCGGCCGTGATCCGAGCCTCCCGCTCGAGGCTGGTAACGAGACCGGGCCAGGACTCGCAGGCTGGCGCGGAAAGGCCGCCGCCCGTAAACGGAACCAGGCGGCCCTTCCGGTACGCGGAAACGATGCGGGGCAGGACGCGTTCGAGATCGCGCTCGGCGCTGGTCACACTCGTTCCGGTTCAGCGCACGGCGGCCGATGCCACGGCGAACGCGTCCTCGACTGGTGGCAGGCCGACGCCGGTCACCTGCACGCGGTAGGCGCCGACCGGAAGCGGCGACAGCTTGGCCTGGCGCCAGCCATCGTCGGCAGGCAGGAGTTCGACGTTCTTGAGCGTGTTGCCGGTCGCCCCGTCGATGATGTCCGCGCGCAGCCGTTCGCCGGCCGGCGCATCACCCCCTTCGGCGCGGGCCTGCACGATGATGGATTCATCGTCGAAGAACACATCGTCGACTTCGAGCGCGACGGTCCGCTCCGGCCCGCGGAACAGCGACAGGTCGAGCGACATGCCGGTCACGAGGCCTTCGAGCTGCGTGAGCACGGCATCGGCATTCTGCAACGAGCCGTGCTGGGTCGCGGCGAACATCTCATTGCCATCGGAGGACAGCTCAATTGGCGTTGCCGACACACGCGGGACCGTCCCGTCGCCGCTCCAGTCCTTGCCGTTCAACTCCTTCAACATCTCGACCTTGTCCCCATCGCGACGCGCCGACTGGTTGGTCTTCTGGCCGATCCCGACGATGGGATGGATGCGATAGCGATTGGCGAGGTATGCGCTGTCCTGGCGGTTCTGCTCGTTGGCTCGCTCGATCTCGCGGTGGAACGCGAGTGCGGCCGCGGCCTTCGTCGCATCCATATTGGGAATGCCCTGGGCCTCGCCGACGCGCTGCAGCACGCCATCGCCCGCATCGTAACAGGGATAGATGGGCAGCAGCTGGTGCAAGGCGGTCAGGCTGCGGGACATGGAGGTCAGGTCCATCAGTCCGAACGGTCCCTTGCGAACGCCGTTCGCCAGCGCGTCGACGGCGTTCAGCGAGCCACGATAGGGCGTGCCGAAGGTGATGAGGGCCCGGGTGTCCCTCCAGCCGCCGAGCACCTCGAGGAAGCAGCGGGAGACGAGGCCACCCATCGAGTGCGCGATGAGCACGAGCTTCGCGTCGGGGTTGTTGGTCTTCTCGCGCCAGCGCTTCAGCCACGCGTGGCTGTCACGCTGAAGCCGGCGTGCCGAGACGCGATTGTCGCGCCGCCAGTCGTACGGGAAGAGGAAGAAATTTTCGTTTTGCGTCGCGCCGAGCCGTTTCTCGATGGTCTTCGCTACCTTGGTGTACCCGTCGATCTTCCAGACGCCGGGGATCAGGTGCAGGTCGGGGATGAGCTCGGTGGCGGCGATGCCGTCGCCGAGGTCGTCGACGTCCGGGTCGTCCTGGGCGAGGGTCAGCTTCTCGCGCAACTCCTTGCCACGGCTGAAGAGCGCGCTGCCCATCGATTTCACGGAAAAGCCCCACACCAACTTCCCATCCTTGCGGAGCGCGCTTCCCATGATTCCCGGCAGGAGAATGGCGAGGTCTTGCATCGGGGTACCTCCTCGGGCGGCGGATGACGGGGGGAGGATGGGGCCATGGCATGGGACTTGGAAAGGGTCGGGTCGTAGGCGCGGACCGCCGCTGCAGGGGTCACCTTGCGGCCGGTGCGGGGGCTCGGCTAGCCTGAACCGCGGTGGCCGCGGCTGCGGCGACCCGCTCATCCTAGTCTCGCGCAGCGGCGACTCCCGGCATGGAATCCGACGTCGAACGCGCGGTTCGTGATCCCGATCGTCTGGCCCGGCTCCGGGGTTTGCACATCCTCGATGAGCCGAGCGAGCTCGAGTTCGAGTCGTTGGCCGAGGTGGCACGGCAGTCACTGAACGTGCCGATCGTGTTGATCTCGCTGGTCGACGAGCACCGCCAGTTCTTCATCAGCTGTCCCGGTCTGCCCGAACCGTGGGCGACGCGGCGGGAGACGCCGCTCACGCACTCGTTCTGCAAGTTCGCCGTGGAAAGCCGCGAGCCGCTCGTCGTCTCCGACGCGCGGACCGATGCCCGTTTCCAGAACAACCCGGCCATCGCCGACCTCGGTGTCATCGCATACGCCGGCTATCCCCTGATCACGAGCGACGGCACGGCGCTGGGCACGGTATGCGCCATCTCGGGCCGACCCCGAACCTGGGAACATCGCGACATCAACATCCTGCAGCACCTGGCGCGCTGCGTGGTGACACGCATCGAGCTGCGCGCCGCGCTCCGTGAAATCACGGTTCAGGAACGCGAGACGACGCTGGCGCGGCGCTTCGCGGAATCCATCATCCGCAGCGTGCCGGGCATCTTCTACGTGCTCGACAGCGATGGGCGAATGCTCCGCTGGAACGAGAACCTCGAGGAGCTGACCGGCTACGCGGCGGACCAGATCGCGGGCATGCACGCGGTGGACCTCATTGTCGAAGACGAGCGGCCCATTGCCGACGCGCGATTCCGACAGGTCCTCGAAGACGGGCGTGCGGAAGGCATGGGCAATCTGCGCGGCGGGGACGGTCGGCCCGTACCGTTCCACTTCACCGGCGTGCGTCTGACGGTCGCGGGCGAAGTCCGGATCATCGGCATCGGAACGGACCTGAGCGAGCAACAGCGGGCGGAGGAGGAGCGGCGCGTCACGGAATCGCAGTACCGTGACATCGTGGAGCACGCCCTCTTCGGCATTTACCGCGTCAGCCTGGACGGCCGGATCCTGGCCGCCAACCCCGCCTTCGTCGCGATGCTCGGCTACGATTCCGAGGAACAGGTTCGCGCCCTGGACCTGGCCCGCGATGTGTACGCGGACCCGGACGACCGGGCCGCCGTGCTCGAGGCGTTCCACAGCGGCGACGCGATCCACGACCTCGACGTGCGCTGGAAGCGACGTGACGGCGAGATTCTGAACGTGCGTATCACGAGTCGGCGCCTGCGCGGCGCGGCGGGAGAGCCGATCGGGTTCGAGAGCTTCGTCGAAGACATCACGGAGCACAAGCAACTCGAAGACCAGGTCCGGCAGGCGCAGAAGATGGAGGCGGTCGGCCGCCTCGCGGGTGGCGTCGCCCACGACTTCAACAACCTGCTCACCGTGATCACGGCGGAGGCCGAGCTGCTGCTCGAAGACCTCGCGCACGATGCCCCTGAACGCGCGTCCGTCCTGGAAACGCGTAAGGCCGCGGAGCGCGGAGCACAGCTCACACAGCAGCTTCTCGCGTTCGCCCGACGCAGGCCGGCCTCGCCCCGGCCGCTCAACGTGGATGCGATGATCGGCGACATGCAGCGAATGTTGGCTCGCCTACTCGGCGAGACCATCGATCTGCGCCTCGACCTGCACGCGCCTGACCTGCTCATCCACATGGATCCGGTCCAGCTTCAGCAGGTGCTCGTGAACCTAACGGTCAACGCGCGCGACGCGATGCCGCTGGGCGGCTTGCTCACGATCGAAACGGCCCGCGCCGGACCCGGCGCGAGTACTGTGCAAGCACATGCGCCCGCGCGCATACGCATCGCTGTCATCGATTCGGGCGTCGGCATGACGGACGATGTTCGATCCCGCGCGTTCGAGCCATTCTTCACGACGAAGCCCGTCGGTCAGGGAACCGGGCTCGGCCTGTCCACCTGTTATGGCATCGTCCGGGAAGCTGGCGGCACCATCGAGATCGTCAGTGGTTCGGGTCGCGGCACGACTGTGCACGTGTTCCTGCCAGCCACGATTGCGGATCTCGCCGAACCGGCCGGGCCGCGGGTCCGGTCCGCGACGGAGCGCGGCGGCAGCGAGACCGTGCTGCTGGTCGAGGATGCCGCCGAGGTCCGGCGCGTGACCGCCCGCATCCTGCGGGGGCTCGGCTACCGGGTCATCGAAGCCGCTGACGCGAAAGAAGCGATCGAACAGGCCGCCCGCCACATCGCCGAAATCGAGATGCTCGTCACCGACATCGTGCTGCCGGGGCTGGATGGCGTCAGCCTCGCCGAACAGCTGCAGGAGGCGCATCCCGGAATGCCCGTCCTGTTCCTGTCGGGCTACGCCGATGAAGACCGGCTGCAGCGCATACGCCGCCGCCCGAACTCGGCGTTCCTCCCGAAGCCCTTCGCGACGACGGACCTGGCGCAGCACGTTCGCGCGTTGCTCGACGCGAGACCGACTCACTAGCGGACTATAGCTCCAGCCTGCCGCGTCCGACGCGGACCGCCGCACCGCCCACGCGCACGGCCACGAAGCGACCGTCACGGCGCTCTGCTTCCACTTCCAACACGCTCGGCCGGCCCATCTCGACGCCCTGCTCGATGCGCCAGCGATGTACGCCGTCGCCGAGGTCACCGCCCAGGAAACCCGGCAACGCCGCCGCTGCGGCGCCCGTCGCCGGATCCTCCGGGATGCCCATCGCCGGCGCGAACATGCGGGCGTGGATCACCGTTTCGGCGCCCGCTTCGCCGCTGACGATCGCATACAGATGCGGGGCCGGCGAATCGGCCAGCACACGTTGCCATGCGCCTCCGTCGATCCGGATCTGGCCGAGTGCGCGCCGGTCCAGCAACGGCACGAAGAGAAACGGCACACCTGCCGAATACGCCGCCGGTCCGCCCGCGCGGCGATCGATCGCCACAACATCCAGCGACAGCATCTTCGCGAGCTCGGCGTCCGACGTCGCGATCGGAACCGGCTCGGGCATGCGCGGGCTCGATAGCGTCGCGCGCGCACCACGCTCCGACCGGCCGATCCGAACCGGAACCGGGCCAACTACCTCCTCGAACACGACCGTTTGTTCGACCGCCTCGCCGAACCGTCCCTCCGCCGCCAGCATACACGCTGCGCCGACCGTGGGATGACCGGCGAACGGCAGCTCGTAGCGCGGCGTGAAAATGCGAAGCCGTGCCGCGTGCGCCGGATTCTCCGGCTTCGACACGAAAACGCTCTCCGACAAATTCAGTTCGGCCGCGATCGCCTGCAGCGTCGCATCCGTCAGGCCATCCGCGTCCGGGAACACGGCCAGCGGGTTCCCGGAGAGTGGCCGGTCCGTGAACACGTCCGCCAGGATGTATTCGATTCCCGCCACTGGTCCTCCCGTTCGGGCTGCGATGTCGAATCCCGTTCCAAGATCGGACCGCGCGATCCGTCCGAACAACCAGCCGGTGGTCAGAGCCGTTTCCCGACGATCCGCCCCTCCCGCCCATCCATTCGGCCCCTCCGCCTTGTCGCTTGGGGGGAGGAGCGCCGAGGTTCCCCTGACACGGTAGGGGGACACCCCACAACCACCCGGAGTCGAGCAATGGGCGACGAATCGGATTTCCTGTACGGCACGCTCGATCTGTTGCTGCTGCGCGCGCTGAGCCACGGACCGCAGCACGGATACGGTGTCGTCGAGTGGATCCGGGCGCGCACCCGGGACGCGATCGTCGTGGACGAGGCTGCGCTCTACAAGGCCCTGCATCGGATGGAGCATCGGGGGTTGCTGCGATCGGAGTGGGGCGCGTCGGAGAACAACCGGCGGGCGAAGTTCTACCACGTGACGCGCCGCGGAGCGGCGAGGCTGCGCGGCGGTTCGCAGGCGTGGCGTCGTTTCGCGACGGCCGTCGAGCGGGTGCTCGATGCGACGTGATGGAAAACGTCCCGATGCGGACACGGAGATTTCGAGCGATGTGGATGCGGAGCTCGCGTTTCACGTCGCGGAAACGGCCGCGCGCTTGCGTGCGGCTGGCTTGTCGCCGGACGCTGCGCGGCGTCGGGCGGAATCGGCGTTGGGGGACCTCGGCACACTGAAGCGGGAGTTGGTCGCAATGGACACGAGAGCGGCCCGGCGAACCATCCGGCGCGAGCGTTGGGGACGATTCGTTTCAGACCTTCGTTACGGTGCGCGCATGCTTCGGCGTCGACCGGTGTCGGCCCTGGTAGCGGTGCTCACGCTGGGGTTGGGCGTGGGTGGCACGGCGGCGGTAGCGGGTGCGGCGTGGTCGATGTTGTTGCGACCGCTGCCCTATGCTGAGGCGGATGAGTTGGTTGCGTTCTGGAGCGCGGGCAACTGGTCTCGCGCGGAATTCGAAGTTGCGCGCGACGCGACATCGGAGTGGGCGAGTGTCGCCGCGCACGCGCCGACGCAGGCGACCGTTCGGCGCTCGGGCGAGGCCTCGCGCGTGGTGCCTGCCGAACGGGTCACGGGCGGCCTGTTCGATGTGCTGCGGGTTCCGGCGGCGCGGGGGCGGACGCTGCGCGCCGAAGACGGCCTGCCGGGCGCGGCCAGGGTCGTCGTGTTGAGCGACGGGTTGTGGCGGGACGGCTTCGGCGCCGACGCGTCGTTGGTGGGACGCACGATTACCGTGGACGGCGAGGCTCGCGAGGTGGTCGGGATCATGCCGCCGGCGTTCGCCTTTCCCGACGAGCATGCGAGGCTATGGCTCCCGGTAACGATGGACGCGATGGCGCGGGATCACGAGCGTAACCACTATCTGTCGCTCGTCGCGCGGTTGTCCTCGGGTGTGGATCTGGAGGCGGCGTTGACCCGGCTGCCGCAGTTGGGTGCACGACTGCGCGAACGATTCAACTACAGTGAGCGATTCGACAAGGGCGCGACGGCCGCGCTGCTGCCGCTACGCGTTCACCTGCGCGGCGATCCGGGCACCGCGTTGACGGCGCTGGCCGTGTCGGTATTGCTCGTGTTGTTGATCGCCGCCGCGAATGTGGCGGGCCTGCAGCTCGGCCGTCTGGCGGAACGTCGTGGAGAGATCGCGGTGCGCAAGGCGTTGGGGGCGAGCCGAGGCCGACTCGTCGCGCAGATCCTGACGGAGGGTCTGCTGACCGGACTGCTCGCCGGTGTGGTCGCGGTCGTGTTGCTCGGCATCGGACTTCAGGTAGCCGGCTCGGTGGCGCCGGTGGATGCGCTCGCGGTACTGCGCGGCTCGACGCCCGTGTTGCCGTTCGCGGTCGCGGCCCTTTCCGTGTCTGCCGGCCTCGTTGTCGGCCTGTTGCCGGCGCTACGCGTCGTTCGACGCGATGTGCGGGCGGGCCTCGCGGAAGCGCGCGGTGGCATCGGCGGGCACCTGCGAGCGCACGGGTTCCTGGTCAGCGCGGAGCTGGGCGTCGCCGTGACACTCGTGCTGGGTGCGAGTGTGCTCGTCGCGAGCGTGCTCCGATTGTCGCGTATCGACACGGGTATCGATGCGGCCGGCGTCGTGGTGGTGGACGTGTTCGCGGGTGACGGTGACCTGGATACGGAGCAGCGGCGGGCGTTTCTCACCCAGGCGACCGACCGCGTTGCGCGCCTGCCGGGTGTACGGCGGGCGGCGACCGTACAGCTCCTACCCCTCCGTTCGCCGGGCTGGAGCGTTTCCGTCGCGACGCCGGACCGACCGGAGTTGGGTGGCGTCGAAGCGCCGGTCTTCTTCTGGCGCGCGGTGACACCGGGCTTCCACGAAGCGCTGGGAATCGGGATCGTCGAGGGTCGCGGCTTCACGGAAGCGGATCGGTCGGACGCGCGTCCGGTCGCCATCGTGGGGCGCGCGGCCGCTCAGGTGCTCTGGCCGGACGGCAGGATCATCGGTCGCCGCATCACGACGGGTGTGGACGGCGGCGCCGAGATCGAAGTCGTCGGCGTGGCCGAAGACATTCGGGTCTCGGATGTGCGCGCCGACGCGGAAGCCGTCGTCTATCGGCCGGTCGCGCAGGTCCGGATCGTGCCCGAGGGCCACACGCTCATCGTACGCGCGGCAGGCGAGCCAATGTCGGTCGTTCCGTCGATTCGTGCGACCCTCGAAGCGACGGAGCCGCGCGTGGCAATCGCGCGAATCGAGACCATGCAGGCCGTCGTGCGAGCCACGTTCGCGGATGTGACCCGTGCCACCCTGCTTCTCGTGGCCTTCGCGGGGCTGGCCCTCGCGCTCGGCGCACTGGGTGTCTACGGCGTGGCGTCGCAGTGGGTGTCCCGCCGAACCCGCGAGTACGGGCTGCGCCTCGCGTTGGGTGCGTCGTCGGCCCAGATCCGCACCTCCGTACTGCGACAGGCCGTGGCGCCGGTGGCTGGCGGCATCGTACTCGGGCTCGTCGCGTTCGCGCTGCTGGCTCGTCTGCTACGCGCTTTCGTCTATGCGACGGAACCCTCGGATCCGCTCCTGCTGGCCGGGTGTGTGACGCTGCTCGCGGTCGTAGCCCTGGCCGCGCTTTACGCGCCGGCGAGGCGGGCGGCGCGGACGGATCCGGTGCGCGCGCTCAACGCCGACTGACCGTCGTCAGAGTGAGGCGAGAAAACGGAGCAGCGCGGCCTGTTGCTCCGGGCTGAGGCGCGCGAACGCGTCGCGCGAGCGCGCGCCCTCGCCGCCGTGCGCCTCGATGACGCGAGCGAAGCCCTGTCCACGCCCGTGGTGCAGCAGCGCGTGGCGGTGGCGCAACCCGGCCAGAGGCGTCGTCCGCCATTCGGATGGCGACGCGTAACGTCCACACACCGAGGCCAGCTCCTCACCCATGTCGTGGAGCAAAAGATCCGAATACAGCAGGACCGGACGTCGGTGCAGGGCGTCTACGTCGCTCGGCCCGGTCGTGAAGCGGGGCGTGTGGCATGCGGCGCAGCCGATGCGTCCGAATAGCAGCTCACCTTCCGCAATGGAATCCCGCGCCGCCGTCGTCGCGGGCAGCTCTCGATCGGGCGCCGCGAGCAGCCGAACGTAGTCGGTAAGAGCATCGATGCCCGCGGCATCCATCTCGGGATCGGTCGCGGCGTCGGCTTCGGCCGGAACCGGCTGGCCGTTGACGGTCAGCTCGGTCGGCTGGCGCGGCGTGGTGATACCCATTTCGCCGCGCAGCGCGTCTTCGATGAATTCACGCAGCGTCGCGAACTGCAGTTTCCGACCGAACCGGCCCAACCTTCCGTCCGGCAAGCGCACGGCGCGCCCACTGATACCATCGCCGTCTTCGTCGTCGGGGTCTTCGCGAGCCAGGATGTCGCGGTCGCGGATCGCTTCGACGAGGCCGAGGCCGTAAAGCTGTGGCGGCAGGATCGTGGCGACGGCGGAGGCTCGGCTCGGCACGATTTCGCCGGGCACGCCGAGCGCCTGGAGTGCGGGCGTCGCGCTGCGCTGAATCAGGTCGCCCCCGTCGGACTCGAGCAAGTCACAGCGGTCCGGCGGCACGAAGTGCGTGGCCTTGGCAACCGTCTCGGCGCCTGCCCCGCCCAGCGTGGGCACGTCGTGGCACGAGCTGCAGCGTCGCTGGTTGAAGAGCGGACCGAGACCCTGCTCCTCCGTGAACTCGTGGTCGAACAGGATCCGCCCGCCCACGAACCGGTCGAGCTCCTCGGTATTCAGGCCGGGCAACGCCTCGCCGACGGGCGCCGAGCGCTCACCGCCCGTCTCCGTACAGGCGATGAGTGAGGCCATGGCGAACGGGATCCAACGAATGCGCATCGAGCCGCAGTGCTCCTTCCGGGTGATGGGGAGCCGGAGCTTGCGCCTCCGCGGGGAGAGGGGCAAGGCCTGGCGGGGCGAGCGGCCAGCACCTTGGCGTGGCCGAGCGTCCATGAGGATAGCCTGAAACGGCCATTCGAGCCGGGTCGATCCGGCCCGGCGCCGCCAACGCACTCATCAAGGCGAACAAGCGCTTCGACTACATGATCATGCCCGGCAAGGCCCACGGCTTCGCCGACTGTCAACCGTACTTCACGCGCCTGATGATTGAAGCAGAAACGGCATCGCTGGATTCCGTTGACTCCTGTCACTCTGTGTGCTCTGTGGTCGAACATTCCGTTTCCCCGTGTTGGGCCTCTGTCTCCGCGGTGAATCCACGAGCGAACAGGCGTTGCCCCTCCCCGTCTCCCCACCCATAATGCGCGGCTGACCGGTTCGTCAGCCGGCCGGCGCTCCCTCGATCCGATGACTGATCATGATCCGCTGCGTTGTGGCACTCGCGTCGCTGCTCCTGGCCTCGCCGCTGGTCGCACAAGCGCCGGGTCGCGCCGTTGCGGCCCGCGATCTCCGCGATGTGTTCGCGCGGGGCTGGCTGATCGATGATCGCAATGCGGACGACCTGACCGACTTCGTCGGCGCACGGGTGCTTCTTCCCCCGGCGCCGTCGGCGGCCGAGGTGGCGGCGGGCGCGAACGTGGCGGCGCGGCTGGGCTGGGAGACGACGGCGCTGAATCTCGGTCTGGCGGCGACCGACGATGGTCGGCCGTTCGAGGCGCCCGTCGTGCGCGTCGCGCGGGGCTTCACGGGGTTGAGCCCGGGCGAAGGTTCGCTCGTGGCCCTGCCCGTCGACGACCGGCAGCGCCAGGGCGGCGTCGAGCTGGCCGGTGGCGATGCGACGGGTCTGCTGGCGGCGGCCGGGTACCTGTCGAGTCGATATCCCAGCATCTGGAACGTGGACGGCGCGAGCTGGAGCGACGTCGTCGCGCGGGTGCGGATGGCGTTGGATTCGATGGATGCGTCGCCCGACTCGGTCGCACTCGAGCGGATCGTGGTGGATGGCACGCGGCGGGGCGTGAGTCGGGCCGTCGTGCGAGTCGAGCTGCGCGACACGGCGGCGTTGTCGCGGGTGGCCGCCGAGCTGCGACGACCTCGGTCGGACAGCGCAGCGCGCGGCGATACCACGGCCGGCCGGAGACGGGCCGTGTCGCTCACCTTCCCGGATCTGCGTCGTCTCGACATTCGGCTGAGCGCGGGTACCCGAAGCGACACGGTCCACGTACGGAACGATCGCGCCCGTGAGACAGCTCTTGAGGCGTCGTGGCAACCACGGGACGCTTCGGACTTCTCGCTGTCCGACCTGTACACGATTCGTGGCCTGTACCGTGACACGAATCAGGATCTCGTGCCGGACCGGACCGAAGCGTACATCACGCTCGCGGGTTCGGACGCGGGCTTCGCCGTCATCGACCTGGCCGCGCGCATCGAGCTGGAGACCGCCGGCTCACGGCTGCCGCTGATCCACCTCGACGCGCAGGATGATGCGCCCGAGCGGCTGGGCATCCCGCTCGTGCTCGGTGTCGATCACTTCCAGGCCCGACGCCTGCGCAAGGCCGGGCGGCTCGCCGCGGGCGGTGACGTTACGGGCGAAGGCATCGTCGAGTTCGTGAAAGGCGGCTTCGGCGGCAAACACGGAATCGTCGTGAGTGGTGCGGACCCGGTCGGCCTCGAAGCCGCGACGACCTGGCTGGCCCGCCGCGCGCCGTATCTGTGGGATCACGGGAAGGGCAACTATCGACTGTCCGATGTGGAGACGGAGGTGCGTCGCTTCTTCCAGGCCCGCGAGGCGCCGGGCCAGACGGCGCTCGCCCTGCACAAGCTGCGCACCTGGCTGGATCGGCTGCACGGCCGCGACATCGACTCGATCGCCGTCGAAATCGCGACGAAAGAACGGCCGAACGGCCTCGACCGCCACGTCTACATGCTGCTCCGCCGGGCGTTCCCGGGTGCAGCCACGAAGGCGACGACCTACGCGACCGGCTTCGGCGTGGGCGACACCGTGTTCACACAAGCGTTCGAGTTGCCGTGGGAAGTGGATACCGTGCGTCATGCGCTGAGGGACGCGCTCCCCAGACTGCGCACCGGCGCGCGCGGCCGCATCGAGGTTCGCGTGAGCGAGCCGCCCGAAGTGCGGGCCGGCCTGACCGCGGAGATCCGGCGCGACATCGCCGGCCGCGGACTGGCACCCGATTCGTTCGACGTGCACGTATTGGCCGCGTACAAACAGGGATACTCGTGGCTGCACGACGATGTGCTGCCGCGGCTGCGCGGTCGGGCCGTTCGGCAGATCGAGATCGGCTACCACTCGTTGAAGGAATCGAAGGAAGTGCGCTGGCAGGCCATGGAGTCCGACACGCGCTGGCTCCAGGAGCTGTATCCCATCGATGCCGTTCTGGCCCGCGAACTGGGGATCCCCGACTCGGCCATCGTATTCGTGCCGCGACAGCAGGCGGCTCCCATCTACACGGTTCGCGCCTTGGACGGGCGCGGCCAGGAAGTTCTGCGGGATCGCTTCGATCCGAAGTATGTCGTGCGGCCGTTCTTCGATCTCTTCCCGGAGTACGAGCAAGTGCGGGTCACCACGGGATGGCTCGCCGTGACGCAGGGCAGCGACACGATCGTCAGCCGCCGCGTGCGCACCGATCCGGAGGCGTTCTGGGACCGACTCCAGACGGAAACCTTCGGGCGCATCATTGAATACGTGATGGACATCCAGGACGGCAGGCCCTCGCCGGCGAACGCACCGTACTTCGATGAGCTCCGTGTCGATCTCACGCTGAGCGAGCCGGACCATCGCATCGGCGTCGACGAGGAGGTCATCTCCTCACTGGAAGCGCTGCACGAGGACATCTACTTCGAAACACTCACGCTGTTCGACCTGATCGGCGGCCGCTACGGCGTCGGCGGCCTCGACTACGCGGGCCGCGTGCTGCCGTGGATCCACCGTGCGCCGCGGCCGGGGCCGGGCCATGCCAGGATCTCCTTGACCGGCAAGAACCGGGGCGTGCCGGAGCTGATCCTGACCTGGCGCGAGCGCGGTGGCGAGCCCGTACGGATGCGCTACGCGCTGTCGCCGCTACCGGTGGAGGCACCCAAGCTGCGTGGTGCCGCCCTGCGTGGCGGCGCGTCGGGCGTGCAGCGTCTCCTCTTCGATGTCGTCACCGTCGACTCAATCGATCGTTGGGACGACGTGAAAGACCGCGCGTCGGAAGGACAGATCGATCGGCAGCTTCTCCCCGTGCCGCTGTTCCAGGGCATGGTCTCTTCGCTGCGGATGCTCCAGGATGACGGCATCCTTGCAAGTGCGCTCTCGTTCGATCGCGTGGCAGAGCTACGGTTCCGGTTCGTACTGAAGGACGATTCGGCGGGTGTCTGGTCGCGAGCCGTCGACCTGCCCCGCACCGCGTCGCCCGCCTCGACGCGCAACCCCAGACTGCTCGCGCGAGACTGGCGCAGCGACGGGTCCCGCCTCGTCCAGTGGGATACACCCATCCCGCCAGCCGAGAACGACACGATCCTGGCGCGTATCGCGACGTTTCCGACCGCGAACGTGTACTTCATGCTGAAGTCGTTCCTCGGACAGAACACGTTCGCCGTGGATTTCCTGCCGCCGCACGAAGCGGCGTACGTGTCGCAGGCCAAACGAAATGCGCTGAAGCCGACGCTCTTCCTGTCCGGCCGCCAGCACGCCAACGAAGTGTCCAGCACCAGTCACATTCTGCGGCTGGCCGAGCTGCTCGCGACGGATTCGTCGTACACGGAGTTGTTGAAGTCCGTCAACGTCGTGTTGCACCCGATCACGAACCCGGACGGCGCGCGGCTGGCGTACGAAATGCAACGCGAGAATCCGGACTTCATGTTGCACGCCGGATATCTCGGCGCCCTCGGCGTGGACGTGACCGCAGGTTCGAGCGGCGACGACCCGATCTATCCGGAAAGTCGCGCCCGCCCGGAGTTGCAGGAGACGTGGCTCCCCGACATCGCCATGAACCTGCACGGCTACCCGAGCCACGAATGGGTGCAGTACTTCGCCGGCTACAGCGCCTGGGTCCGGAGTCGGACCGGCACGCAGCGCAGCTGGTGGGCGCCCCGCGGCTGGTTCGTGCCCGGCTTCTCATGGGTCGATGACGCCGCGAACCCGGAGTACCGCGCCGCGCAGTTCGCGATCCTCGACAGCATCGCCGCGGCCATCACGGGCCACGCCGAAGTCGAGGCCATGAATCGACGCATGTACGAACGTTACGCGAAGTACGGCCGCCAGGACGTGGAGAACTTCCGCGAGCACTTCCACAACGGAATGCTCATCTATCTCGCCTTGCGGGGCCGTGAGTCCATTGGCACGGGCGTCGGCAGTCCGCGCATCACGTACTTTGCGGCCACCACCGAGGCACCCGACGAGACGGCCCGCGGAGACTGGCTCCGCCTCGTCGCCGATGCCGGCCTCGCCCACACGACCGCGCTGCTTCGCTATCTGGCGCAGGGTCAGAACCGCGTCGAGCGAGAGACGAACGCCTTCGACGGCGCTGTCGTTCGCAAAGTGTGGCGGAAGAAGCCCGTGTTGCCGAAAGCGGAAACGCCGGCCGACGGACCGGGTCGCTAGAGCGCAACCGCGAACAGGTTCAGCTCCGGCGCGCCCTCCGATATACGGACCAGCGTTTCGAAGGCGAAGCCGAGCCGCGTCAGCAGTCTGATCGACGCCTCGTTGTCCGGCGTCGTGATGGCGACAACGCGCGACATGCCCAGCCCTGTGCGCGCATGTTCCAGCGTCGCGCGCGCTGCCTCGAGTGCGTAGCCACGCGACCAGAATCGGGACAGGAACGCGAACCCGAGGTCGGGGTCGGCCAACGCATCCCGCTTGAGCAGCCCACACATCCCGATCGGTGCAGACTCCTCCTTGAGCTCGACGACGTAGAGACCGAAGCCGTGTCGCGCGTAGCTCGCCAGCGGTTGGTCACGGATGTATGCGCGCGCATCATCGACCGTGCGTACGCCCTTGTCGCCGATGTAACGCAGGAACGGCGGCTCCGAGAGTAAGGCCAGCGCGAACTCCGCATCGTCCTCGGCGAAACGCCGGAGAATCAGCCGTTCCGTTTCGACGATCATGGGCCTCGTCCGTCCAGTGAGAAACAGGGGCACTCGGGCGCGAGGAACTGTGCGCGCCATGTCCCGGCCGGTCAATCCTGTCTCGCTCGTGGGGGCCGCCGCGTTCCCCTTTGGAGAGGACCACACGCGTGAGCCACGAGGGCGAATTGGCGAACGGGTCGGCGAAAGCAAGGGGAATCCGGGTCTTGGTTGCGCTGTTCGCGCTGGCCGCATGCGCCCGTGAGCCCATGGGTCCGACTGCCGATGATTTCCCGGATGAGCCGGCGCCGGATCCCGCGCCTGCTGCGGTCGCGTTCGTCAATGTGAACGTCGTGACCATGCGGGACGATCGGGTGCTGGAGCGCCAGACGGTCGTCGTGCGCGGCGGTCGCATCGTTGCCATCGGCGACGTCGGCGGGGTTGCGGTACCGGCGGACGCGTTCCGCATCGAAGGCCAGGGCCGCTTCCTGATTCCGGGTCTCGCCGACATGCACGTACACCTCACGTCGGCCACGTTCGTGAACCTTCGCAACGATTTCATGTTGTGGCTGGCGAACGGCGTGACGACGATTCGCGTCATGTGGGGCAGCGCGGGCATCCTGGCCGAGCGCGGCCGAATCGAGGACGGCAGCGTGCTCGGTCCTACCCTGCTCGTCGCGAGCCCGGGCATCGAT